>BEIK01000005.1 GCA_002923395.1 bacterium HR34
TTTTCTCAACTTATTTTTCGCCGAAGGTTATATTGCGAAAATAAGGCCTCCAGATTTCTCTGCCTTTTTTACTTTGAACCAGAAATAGGATACTTTGAGCCAGAGGCGGGAATTGAACCCGCGACCTCCTCCTTACCATGGAGGCGTTCTACCACTGAACTACTCTGGCAGTAGTCAATCTTTCACTTTTATTACTTCTAACCTTATATTTTCACTATTTTTTGTTAAATTTTCAACTTCTTTTTCTATATTATCTTCGTCTTTTTCTAAAACCACAATATACAATGGATTTTCTTTGGTAAACTTTTCTCCGAATCCGTGGTCAGAAAAAGCAATATTTATTGCTAGCTCTAAATCTTTTAATGCCTGTTCTTTGTTGAGTATGTTTCTTGATATTGTAAAGCCTCTTGGGAATTTGCCCTTTTCCCAATTAAACCATAAATTAGTGTAATATATAAAAACAGCGTTGTGCAAATCTTTTTCTCTTTTCATCTCATTTAATCTTATGTGCCCTAAATATTCTAATCCAAGTTTTTCGGCCAATTCTTTTGCTTTTTGTGTCGCAATTTCATCTTGTTTGCCTTCTATATTATTATCTTTCATCATTTTTGCAACTGCTCCGCACCCTTCATGCGAATAAACGCCTTTTATTTTAATTCCAGATTTTTTTAATTCTTGAATTTTATTTTTCAATTCTTCAATGTCTGTTTCTTCCAGTAAAACGCCAGATCCTGGCAGGTGTATCCCACCCCATGGTATTCCTTCGTCAATGCAAACTATTGAAAAATCTTTTATTAGTAACGCTTTATCTAAATTACAATTTTTTCGGAAATAGTTAACTACTCCTCCTTCTTTTTCTATGTCTTGATACAAACACTTAACTTCTCCCCATAACTTTTCAAGTCTTTGTAGTTCTTTAAAACCTTCTTTCATAAAGATTAAATATTATTAAAAAATTGAGGCATCTAATTTATTGTCATCACCTTTTCCTTTATTAACATTACCCAACCTTTCAGACTCTTTCAATAAATTATTAAATAAATTTTCAAAACTTTTTTTCATTATCCTTATTGCCTTAGTAATACGGGAATCCTTTTCATTAAAGCTATCTTCTAACTTCTTAAAGTTATGAGAGGAAAAGACATCGTATAGTCTATCATATATGTAATCTAACTTGTCATCTATTTGCTTATAAATTATTTCTTTAACTTCTTTTAAAGCACTATCTAAATCTTCTATAAACTTTTTCTCTTCTTGTGAAAGTTCAAGATTTTTAGATCGCTCTTTTATAACCGTCAACTGTGAGTCTATAATATTAAAGTCTTCTGGTAATTTATTTTCCGTATTTTTATTATGATTTTCTAGGTTATTCTCTTTCATATTATTTCTTTAGTTAAATACTTTATATTAACACATTTTGAAAAATAGACAAAACAGCAATTGCTATTACAATAACTCCCATTATTCTGCCGCTCCATTTGTTACCTTTTTTGATCATAATTTTTGAACTTAATAATCCTCCAATTATAGTGTCTAACATAAAAGGCAAAGACATTTTGTAATTCATAACTCCCTTCGAACCGAAAATTATAACAACAAATAAAATCTTGAAAACTCCGCTCAAAAACAAAAAGCCGTTTGTTTCTAACAAATTCTTATTTAAAAATTTTGAAACTATTAAAACATTTATTACTTTATTCCCAGCGCCCAAAATTCCAGAATATATTGATGATAAAAAATACAACAAACTGCCAAGCTGGATATTTTTCGGATTATAATTTTTAGGTTTTTCAAAATCTTTCTTGAAAAACGCAAAATAAAATCCTAAAATCAAAATTGCAAAATATATGAATATTTTTAATACGCTCTCTGGTATCTGTAAAACAATATACGCTCCTAAGATAGAACCCACAATTCCCCTTAAAACAAAAACTAATATTCTTTTTGATAGTTTAACTTTTTTGGCTTTATAAAAAGTATGAAATGCAGATATCAAATGCCCCAACTGCCCTATTTTAAAATTCGCTATTGCTTGCAAAGGCGAAAATCCAGCAAGCATAAAAATAGACACGCTTATTAAAGCTCAACCGCCTCCTAAAACAGAAATAAAACTTGTTCAACCATTTGATATTATAATAAAATAAATTAAAATAAAGTCAATTATGGAAAAAAAGTGCTGTATATACCACACCCTGAGAAAAGGTTTATAGTTTCAGAAGACAAATATTCTTGAGAAAGAATCAAAGCGCTTGTAAAAATAAATGAGGAATTAAATAAAAAATTTCCTTTTACTGTTGCTTTTTCCTTTTTGGATCTTAACAAATTGAACGCATGTATTATTTTTACTATTAAAGATGAGTAAAAATTTCATTTTATCTTGCAAAAGGTTTCGAAAGAAGCCTTGAAATACTATAAAATTTAATCACCTCAAAGTTGGTATGACAAAGAAAACAAAAAGAAAAAATAAATTTTATATTTTAACAGATTATAGTTTTTTGGTTCTTAAAAGTGCTGCGTTGAAAGCAACTATTATAGTGGAGGCAGACATTAAAAGAGCAGAGATCGCAGGGTCCAAAAATACCCCATTGTCAGCCAAAACACCAGCTGCCGAAGGTATTGCAACAATATTATACCCTGCCGCCCAAAAAATGTTTTGAATCATTTTAGAATAAGTCATTTTTGAAAGTTTTATAATTTTTACTATATCTCTTGGATCGTTTCTTACTAAAATTATATCGGCTGACTCCAAAGCAACATTTGTGCCAGCGCCAATTGCAATTCCAACATCTGCTTGAGTTAAGGCTGGGGCGTCGTTTACTCCGTCTCCAACCATCGCAACTTTTAACCCTTTTTGTTGCAGCATTTTTACTTTTTCTGATTTCTCGTGCGGCATTACTCTTGCAAAATACTCGTCAATTCCAAGTTCTTTTGCAACCCATTTGGCAACATCTTCTGAATCTCCTGTTATCATAGCGGTTTTAATTCCCATATTATGAATTTGCTTTATTGCTTCTTTTGCTTCTTCTCTAATTATATCCATTAAGGCTATTGCGCCTAATAAATTATTATTTTCTATGACAAAAATTATTGTTTTGCCCTGCGAAGATAGTTCTGAAATTATTTTTTTTATTTCTTGTGGTTTTTCTATTTTAAATTTTTCAAGTAGTACTTCACTGCCAACAAAAATTTCTTTTTCGTGAACTTTACCCTTTACTCCTATTCCTGGCAATCTTTGAAAATCTTTGACATCGATTTTTTCCAATCCCCTATTTTGTGCCTCTTTAACAATTGCTTTTGCTATTGGATGTTCTGATTTGTAATTTACAGAATACGCATATTGCAAAACTAAATTTTCTTCATCCGGCCTCACACTAATTATCTTATCAACGCCAAACTCGCCTTTTGTAAGAGTGCCTGTTTTATCAAATAAAATAATGTCTATTTTTCTAGCTAATTCTAATGCGCTTTTGCGTTTTATTAAAAATCCATTTTGAGCGGCTTTTGTTGTAGAAATAGCAGAAACCAAAGGAATAGCCAATCCTAAAGCATGAGGACAAGCAATAACTAATACTGCTACCATTCTTGTTATAGCAAAAGAGAGGTCAGCGATAATAGACCACACAATTAAAGATGCGGTTCCAACGATTACTGCTAAAACTGTGAGGAGAAAAGCGGCCTTGTCAGAGAGCATTTGCAACCTTGATTTTGACACTTGCGCTTCTGCTATAAGTCTCATTACCCCTGCTAAAAAAGTATTTTCGCCTATTTTTGTAACTTTTACTTTTAACGCTCCATCTCCGTTAATTGTGCCGGCTATCACTTCATCTCCTACTTTTTTTAAAACAGGTTTTGATTCTCCTGTAACTATTGATTCATTTATTTCTGACTCACCTTCTACAACAACTCCGTCTGCTGGAATTTTACCTCCTGGCCTTACTAAAAATATATCCCCTACTTTTAGATCTTGCACTAAAACAATTTGCGTCTTTCCGTCTTTTATCAGCTCTGCTTTATCTGGTAAAAGTTTTGATAATTCTTTTAATGCGCTTTGTGAATGGGACACAGCCTTCATTTCAATCCAATGACCTAAAAGCATAATGGTTATAAGCGTTGCAAGTTCCCAAAACAAAACTTTTTCCTGCCCCATCACTAAAGCATACACGCTATATACATACGCTGTTATTATCGCAAGAGAAATAAGAGTCATCATTCCAGGAGCTTTCGCCTTTATTTCCCTGAAAGCGGAACTCATAAAAACCCACCCTCCGTAGAAAAACACAATTGAAGCTAACAAAAATATCAAATAATTAGAAAAAGGAAACGCTGGCGCTGTATAACCAATTAACTTTTGTGCAACGTCAGAATAAAAAACTATTGGAATAGAGAAAATTAAACTTACTAATAACCTCAATTTAAAAACATTTGTTTTACGGTCTTCGTGTTTGTTAAACTCTTTCGGTTTTTCTTTGCTTGGAACAAGCCTCATGCCGCACTCAGGACAAATTCCCTCATCCTCTTTTTTTATATTTGGGTGCATCGGGCAAGTAAACATCGCCATAGATTTTTTAAAATTAGTTTTTTAGTATTTAATATCCACGATTTGATAAATTTATAACTGCGTATGAAGAGTTAACCTTGGCCATATAAAATTACTTTATATTATCATTTTACCGCTCTTTGTTAAAGACTGGATTAAAATTATCTTTCACTAGCGCGTCTTCCTTTAAATATTGTGGGCGGGGAGGGATTCGAACCCCCGAAGGCATAAAGCCACGTGGTTTACAGCCACGCCCATTTGGCCGCTCTGGAACCCGCCCAAATTAAAAATTAAATTTAAAAATTTATAAAAATAGTCTATCAAGAATAAAAATATTTTTCAACAGCGCCTACTTTCATTCCATAGTGATAGTAATTCTGTTATTATTTATTTCACAACCTTTCCTTTTTTTTGACGCCATTCGGCTATTTTTTTATGATCTCCTGTTAGCAAAACTTTTGGCACTTCCCATTTCACTCCTTTCTTTGGTTCAAAAATAGACGGCCTTGTGTATTGCGGGTATTCTATAAAACCTTTATCTTCTGTAATTCTTTCATCTAATAATTTTGGTTTGCCCAAAACTCCTGGAATTAACCTTGAAACAGCTTCTATTATCATCATTGCCGGCACTTCTCCACCCATTACTACAAAATCGCCAATAGATATTTCCTCGTCTACTAAATATTTTATTCTTTCGTCAATTCCTTCATATCTTCCAGCTACCATTATTAACCTATTCAATTTAGAATATTCATATGCTTTTTTTTGATTAAATTTTTTCCCTCTTGGCCCAAGTAAAACTATTTTTGTGTTTTTTGATAGAACTTCTATTTTTTTTGTTGTTTTGGCTTTTTCTAAAACTTTAAATCTGCAAATTGATTTTAAGCAATTATAAAAAGGATCAATTTTTAAAACCATACCAATACCACCTCCATAAGGCCTATCATCAACTACTTTGTGTTTATCAGTGATATAGTTTCTTACATCGTGAATATCTATTTTTAAAATACCTTTTTTAATTGCCTTGTTTATAATTGATTCATTTAAAAAGCAGTCGAATAAACTTGGAAAGATTGTTAAAACATCAAATCTTATTTTTGGCATATTTTTAAGTTTTTATTAAAACATGCTACCTTTAAAGGTAGCATGTTAAATTTTACAAAACTTACAAGTTCAATACAATAATTTATATTTTCAAGTTAGACAAATCATCAAAATTCACTGTGTTATCATTTGAAGTTTCTTGCTGGCCTTCACTTGCTTTATTTTCTGACCTACTTGATCCTTCAGGTTCAACAACACTTAAACTTACTCTTTGTTTGTTTTTGAAGCCAATCATCCTGAGAATTGTTTTTATACCCCTTACTGTGCTACCTTTTCTTCCTATAACTATTTTCATATCATCTGGATGAACTTTAAGTTTCAACAATACTCCTCTATCGTCTACAGTTCTTTCTATTTGTACATCTTCAGGATGATTTACCAAATTTTTAACTATGTACTCAAGAAATTCCCGATCTTTTTCCATATTATTTTAATTAAAATCACTTTTTTATCTTGCCGACCTTTGAATTGTTATTTTAACTATCTTATGCTGTTTGGGTATTTTGTTGGCTTTCTTTATTTTCTTGTGCTTTATTCTCCTGCGCCTGCACCTGATTTTGTCCCTGTGTTTTTACTTCTTGCTGCCCCTGTTTTTGCGCTTGTTCTCCTTCTTTAACTTTTTTCTTTTTGTGTTTGTGTATCTTCTTACCTTTTATTATCCCTAATTTAACAAACAAATTATAACAAGTTGCTGATGGTTGAACCCCTTTTTTAATCCAATCTAAAACTCTTTCTTTATCAACATTAACATCTTTTTTGATTGGATCATAATAGCCAACCTCATCTACTGCTACACCCTTTTTAGGATGTTTCCTTTTATCAACTACTATTATTCTAAAAAATGGCCTATTTTTTCTTCCCAATCTTCTTAATTTTAATGTAAGCATATTTTTATAATTTATTATTACTTAATAAATTATTATAATTTTCTAATGCTTTTCTTGCTGCTTCTAATTCTGCCTCTTGTTTTGATGTTCCTTCGCCCTTACTTATTAATCTATCATTTATATAAACTCCTGCAACAAAATGTTTATCATGATCAGGGCCCCATTCTTCTAATATTTTATAAGAAGGAGTTATTGAAAATCTTTCCTGCACTAACTCTTGCAGCAATGATTTTGGATCCTTGTAAAGTTTTTTTTCTATAATATCATCTATCTTAACTAATAAATTCCTTTTTGTAAAGTCTTTTACTTTATCAGGTCCTTTTTCAAGATATAAAGCGCCTAAAAACGCCTCAAATGTATCTGCCATTATTGATTTTTTTGCTTTTTCAGATTGCCTTTCTCTTTCTCCTTTTGAAAGCAAAATTAATTTTCCAAAACCAAGTTTTTCGGCTGTATTATAAAGACTTTCTGTGTTAACCAACGCAGCTCTTAAACTCGTGAGTTCTCCCTCTTTCTTATCTGGGAATTTAGAGAAAAGAAATTCTGTAACCACGAATTCTAAAATTGCATCACCTAAAAATTCCAATCTTTCATTGCTTGAAATTGGAAAATCCTTATTCTCATTTATAAAAGATCTATGAACAAAAGCCTCAACTAGTAAATTTTTGTTTTCAAATTTTTCTCCAATGGTTTTTTCTATTTTCTCTGCAAACTCTTCTATATTAAACATTTTTCACTTTATTGTTTTTTAAATAATCAAAAATTGTTCCCAAGACACCATTTATAAATTTTGTTGATTCTTCTTCACAAAATAACTTTGATACCTCAATTGCTTCATTTATGGCAACTTTTTCCGGCACCTGTTTTTTGTATTCATCGTTTTCTTTTGCTTTTAGAAGTTCGGCGGTACAAATTCTTAATATGTTTTTTTCTATAATCCCTATTTGCTCAAAATTATATTCTTTGGAATTTATTTTAATTATTTCGTCTATATCTTTTAAATTTTCTAAAATAAAGGATAAAAGATTTTTGGCAAAATTATAATCATCTTCTGTGAGTTTTATTCTTTCTTCATTTTTAAAATAATCAAAATTTCTGCCTAAAAAAACAAAAACATCGCCCTCTTTTTCTTTCAACTCCCATTCATAAAGGGCTTTTAATATAATAGATCTTGCAAAAGTTCGTGGCATAAAAATTACTGCTTAAGTTCTTCTCTTTCTTTTTTCTTCTTTTCTTCTTTCTTTTGAATTTTTTCTAAAACATTAATAAACTCAATTCCTTTGTAATATCCACAATAAGGGCACACTTTATGAGGTAAAATTTTCTTTAAGCAGTGGGGACAAGAAATTAAATTTGGCTGTTTTATAAAAATATGCATTCGCCTGTTGTTTCTTTTTCCTTTTGTTGTATGTTTTTTTGGTACTGCTGCCATTTTTATTTTCTAAGTAATTTTAAGTAATTTATTAATATAAACAATCTAACAAAATTGTCAATTATTTTCAAAAGCCTGACTATAATCTTCTAAAAATAAAACATTTTCGTCGTTTTCGTAATATTTTACCACTCTTCCAAGAAAAATGCATTTTACTCCAAACTCAGGCACTCCCTCTGAGTCAGCCATTCCATCTCCAACCATTATAATTTTTCGAGGTTTTTAAATGTTATATTTTGCAAAACTTCAGTGTACGGTTTTACTTTCCAACATCAAAACTTGTTATTATATAGTCTATTAAGCTATCACAATTTTCGCTAAAAATCTTTTCTAGACATTTAATCAAGGTTTCCTAAAATCAACTGCCACAACTTTAGCGCCTTTTATAAATTCTTTGAGTTTTTCAGAAGGTTCAAGTTTATTTTCTTTCTCAAAATTTTTTGGTTCGTGCTAACTCATAATTTTTATAAATTTTTTAAAAAACTTTTTCTATGCACTTTTGATAAACCGTATTTTTTTATCGCCTTTAAATGTTCCTTTGTGCCATACCCCTTATTTTTTGCAAAATTATAACGAGGAAACATTTTGTTTAGTTTTTCCATATACCTATCTCTTTCAACCTTGGCGATAATAGAAGACAAGGCACAGGTGAAAATATACCTGTCTGCTTTTACTATTTTTAAGCAATTTTTAGAATTCAGAAATTCATTTTTAATATTATCGCCATCTGCAATTATTATATCAACTTTTCTTTTTATTTTTTTCTCTATTTTTTTGACGCAGCTTTCCATTGCCTTTTCAGAGGCGTTTTTAATGTTAATTCTATCTATAACAGAAACTCCAACCTTACTAACAGAATAAACTATAAAATCGGCTTTTTTTATTACCTCGTAAATCTTTTCCCTTTGCAAAGGAGTCAAAAGTTTTGAATCTCTTGCTAATTTTAGCAACTCTTTAAAAATTTTATTCCTTGTTATATTTTTATCCCACAAAATCAAAACTCCGCTAGCAAAAACAGGTCCTGCTAAGCTTCCTCTTCCTGCCTCATCAAGACATAAAATATATTTATACCCTTTTTTAAGAAGCTTTTTTTCTTGCTTTATTGTTGGTTTTGTTATCATTTTTATTTTGTGATATTATTTATTTAATATATATTAGCAAATTAAAGAATTTAAAGCAGCATGTCTTTTACTCATTTACATTGCCATTCGCATTATAGTTTATTAGATGGTTTGCCAAAGATTTCAGAATTAATTGAGAGAGTAAAAGAATTAAAAATGGATGCTGTTGCCTTAACAGACCACGGTGTTTTATATGGCGCTGTAGAATTTTTCAAAGAAGCAAAAAGACAAGGTATAAAACCTCTAATAGGTTGCGAGGTTTATGTTGCCCGAAATAGTATGCACGATAAAAAACCAGGAGTAGATGATGTTAGATATCATATGATTTTGATTGCAAAAAATAAAATAGGTTATAAAAATTTAGTAAAACTTGTAACAAAAGCGCATTTAGAAGGGTTTTATTACAAACCAAGAATAGACGAAAATCTTTTAGCTCAATACAGTGAAGGTTTAATTGGCACATCAGGATGTCTTAATGGAAAAATTCCTCGATTAATTTTAGCCGGGAAAATGGAAGAAGCAAAAGAAACAGCGAAATTATATAACAAAATTTTTGGCAAGGGTAATTTCTTTTTTGAACTTCAACACCACCCAAATATAGAAGAACAATTAAAGTTAAATGAAGTTTTAATTAAGCTTTCAAAAGAATTAAATATTCCTTTAGTAGCGACAAATGACAGCCACTATTTAAAAAAGGAAGATGCAAAAGCGCAGGATATTTTAATGTTAATTAACACAGGCGCAGACCCCAACGATCCTGAAAGGTTAAGTTTACTTTTAGACGATTTTTCTATTAAATCGCAAGAAGAAATGGAAAAAGCGTTTCATGATATTCCTCAAGCGCTTGAAAACACAGAATTAATATCCAAAATGTGCGATTTTGAGTTTGAATTTGGGAATATAAAGTTGCCATATTTTAAAGTGCCAGAAAGAAAAACTCCAGAGCAATATCTAAGAGAATTGGCTTTGGAAGGTTTGAAACAAAGATTTGGCGAAAATCCTCCTCTTAGAGCAAAAGAAAGATTAGATTATGAGCTGTCTGTTATAGAAAAAACAGGCTTTTCATCCTATTTTTTAATAGTTATGGATATTATAAAATGGGCGAAACAAAACAGAATTGTTGTTGGGCCTGGAAGAGGGTCTGTTGGCGGTTCTTTGGTTGCTTATTGTATAGGAATCACAAACGTAGATCCATTAAAATATGATCTTCTTTTTGAAAGATTTTTAAACCCTGAAAGAATTTCAATGCCAGATATTGATATAGACTTTACAGATAGAAGAAGAGATGAAGTTATAAAATACGCTGCTGAAAAATACGGCAAAGAAAATGTTGCTCAGATTATAACTTTTGGAACAATGGCAGCCCGCGCTGTTGTAAGGGATGTTGGTAGGGCTTTAGGGTATGAGTATAGTTACTGCGACAAAATAGCAAAAATGATACCCCAAGGCTTTTCTTTAAAAGATTGTCTTGAAAAAATTAAAGAATTCAAACAGTTATACCAAGAAGATGAAAAAGCAAAGAATTTAATTGACAACGCTTTTAAATTAGAAGGTGTTGCAAGACATGCTTCTGTTCACGCTTGCGGTGTTGTTATTTCAAAAGATCCTTTAACAGAACTAATTCCCTTACAAACCGCTCCTCAACAAGAAAATGTAATAATAACTCAATATGAAATGAAGTCTTGTGAAGAATTGGGTTTGCTTAAGATGGATTTTTTAGGCCTTAAAAACTTAACAATAATTGAAGATACACTTGCTAAAATTTATAAAATTCACAACAAAAAAATTGATATAGACAACCTTCCTTTAGACGATAAAAAAACTTATGAGTTGCTGCAAAGAGGAGATACTGTAGGTGTGTTCCAACTTGAAAGTTCTGGAATGAGAAGGTATTTAAAAATGTTAAAACCGACAAAGTTTGAAGATATAATCGCAATGATTGCTCTCTACCGCCCCGGCCCAATGGAATTTGTTCCAACTTTTATTAAAAGAAAACACGGAGAAGAAAAAGTAGAATACCTGCATCCTGCCCTAAAAGATATTTTAGACGAAACATACGGAATTTGTATATATCAAGAACAGTTAATGAAAATCGCTCAAAAATTGGCAGGATTTACTTTGTCTGAGGCCGATGTTTTAAGAAAGGCGGTCGGTAAAAAAATAAAAGAACTTTTATTAGAACAGGAGACAAAGCTTATTGAAGGAATGAAGAAAAATGGTATACCTGAGAAAATAGCAAGGAAAATTTGGGAATGGATACTGCCTTTTGCAAGATACGGATTTAATAAATCCCACAGCACTGCCTATGCTTTAATTGCTTATCAGACAGCGTATTTGAAAGCCCACTACCCTCTTGAGTTTATGTCTTCTCTTTTAACTTCTGAATTGAACGATGTTGAGAGAGTTGGATTTTTAATTGAAGAGTGTAAAAAAATGGGAATAGAAGTTTTACCACCTGATATAAACGAAAGTTTTATAACTTTTAGTGTTGTACCCGGAAAAAATCAAATAAGATTTGGTTTGCTTGCTATTAAAAATGTTGGAGAAAATGTTGTAAAAGAAATAATTAGAGAAAGAAAAGAAAGAGGGCCTTTCAAGAGCGTTGAAGACTTTTTGTTAAGAGTTGATCCAAAAATAATAAATAAAAAATCGCTTGAAAGTTTAGTAAAGGCAGGTGTTTTTGATAAATTTGAGGAAAGAAATAAATTGTTTTTTAATTTAGAAAAATTATTGGAATTTGTAAGAGAAAATGAAAAAACGAAATCTTCAAAACAAACAAGTTTGTTTGGCAATAACCAAGAATCAAACAAGGGCAATTTAACGCTTGAAAATACAAAAGAACTTGATGAACAAACAAAACTGAACTGGGAAAAAGAACTTTTGGGTTTGTATATATCTGGCCACCCCCTTAAAAAATTTGAAAAATTTTCTAATAATTTTATGAAAATTGCAAGTATTAAAAACAGGGAACTTAACGAAAGAAAAATAATTTATTCTGGCAACAAAGTTGTTATACAAAATGATAAAGTAAAGGTTTTGGGAGTGGTAACCTCTGTAAAAAAAATAATAACCAAAAAGGGTTCTCCTATGATGTTCGTGAAAATTGAAGATCTAACAGGAAACCTTGAAGTTATACTTTTCCCTGGTATTATAGAGAATTCACCAATAGAAATAAAAGAAAACAAAATAATATGCGTTATAGGAAGGGTTGACAACAAAGGTGAAGAACCAAAAATTATTTGCGAACAGATACAAGAGATATTAGAAGAAAATAATAGTTAAAAACCTATGAAAAACAAAGTAAACAACAAAAATAACGAAAACGACATTTTAAATAAAAAAAGACACTCTTTGACTCATATTTTGGCAATGGCTGTTAAAATGTTTTATCCGCAAGCAAAACTTGGAATAGGCCCTATTATAGAAAATGGTTTTTATTATGATTTTGATTTTCCTGAAAATGTAAAAATAACTCCTCAAGATCTTCAAAAAATCGAAAAAGAAATGAAAAAAATAATCAAAAGAAACATAAAATTTGAAAGGAAAATGATATCAAGGAAAGAAGCGGAAGAGTTATTAAAAGACGAACCCTACAAATTAGAGCTTTTAAGAGAAATAGAAGGAGACAAAATTTCTTTTTATAAAAGCGGTGATTTTATTGACCTGTGCAAGGGCGGACATATTGAAAACACGAACCAAATAGATCCAGAGTCGTTTAAACTTCACAAAATAGCAGGCGCTTATTGGAGAGGAGATGAAAAAAATAAAATGCTAACCAGAATTTACGGAATCGCTTTCAATACTAAAAAAGAGTTAGATGAATATTTTGAAAAACTAAAAGAAGCAGAAAAAAGAGATCATACAAAGCTGGCAAAAGATATGGATTTATATCACATAGATTATCTTTGCGGACCGGGGTTACCTTTGTGGCATCCAAAAGGAGCAATTTTAAGAAAAACAATAGAAAAATATCTAACCGATTTAAATTTAAGTTATGGTTATTTACCTGTAATAACCCCTCATATAGCCCAAACTGACTTATGGAAACAATCCGGTCATTTAGATTTTTACAGAGAAAATATGTACCCTGTTATGAAACTTGATGAAAAAGAATACATCGCAAAACCAATGAGTTGTCCTTTGCATATTTTAATATACAAAAGCCATATAAGATCTTATAAAGACCTGCCAATAAGATATTTTGAAAACGCAACTGTTTACAGATATGAAAAATCAGGAGTTTTACATGGTTTAACAAGAGTAAGAATGGTAACTCAAGATGATGGCCATATATTTGTTAACGAAGAAAATTTAGGAAAGGAAATAGAAAGAATTCTAAGACAAGTAAAAACTGTGCTAAAAGATTTCAAAATAAAAGATTATTATGTTACCCTATCAACAAAACCTGAAAAATATATCGGCAGCGATAAAATATGGGAAAAGGCTGAAAATGTTCTTTTATGGGCTATTAAAAGAGGTAAATTTAACTATGAAATAGCAAAGGGTGAAGGCGCTTTTTATGGTCCTAAAATAGACCTTCACATTAAAGACGCTTTGGGAAGATTATGGCAATGCTCGACCTTGCAGGTAGATTTTAATTTACCAGAAAAACTTAATGTTGAATATATAGACAAAAAAGGCAACAGAAAAAAAGTTATAATGCTGCACAGGGCTTTAATAGGCGCTTTTGAAAGATTTATAGGAGTTTTACTTGAATATCACAAGGGCGTTTTACCTCTTTGGGTGGCGCCTGTGCAATTGTGGATAGTTCCTGTTGGCTCAAAACATAAAAAATACGCAAAAGAAGTTTATAAAAAAGCAAAAGAACTTGGCATAAAAGCAGAATTAAAAGATGAAAACGGAACAATAGGAAAGAAAATAAGAAACTCAATAGTAGAAAAAATTCCCTATGTGGCTGTTATTGGCGATAAAGAATTAAAAAACAAATCAGTTAGAATAAGAGAGATTACAAAAGGAGACTTGGGAGAAGTAAAAGTTAAAAAGTTTCTGGATGATATTTTAAGCAAAATAGAAAATAAAAAATAATATGAGAGAAATAAATCCTAAAGTAAAAGAGTTTGTAGAAAAGATAAGACAGGCAAAAGAAAGCGAAGAAAAACCAATAATAGAACCAACTTTTCATGTAGATGAGGTTGTAAAAAGCGTTGCAACTTTTTATGAAAAAATAAGAGGGGTAATAGAATGGAAGGAAGAACACTTAATAAGAAAGTCAGCAATAGAAAGGGTTCTCACAAGAAGATTAATGTCTTCTGATCAAGATAGTCTTAACGCTGAAAGTTTTATTTTGGAAATGATAAGAAGAGGCCACTTTCCTAATGACAGAGTTCCAGAAAGCAAAGCAAAAGCTGTTCAAGATATTTTAGATAAATATGTTTACATAATAAAATATTTACAAGATAACTCTAAGGAAACAAAAGATGTTCAGGAAGTCATAAAATGGCTTGTGAAATTGGCTTCAAGCGAAATAGAATATTGCGTATTCCCTCCTGTTAAAGAAAGGGCGTTAATTGATTTTATGACAGACATAATGACAGAAAAAATAGCAATATCAGAAAATGTTTTTGGCGACGCCCTTCAAAGAAACCCTTTAACAGAATCTGACAAAAAACTTAAAATATACATTGCCTGTCAGAAAGCATTATTTAACTTAGATGATTTATCTGTTTCCTTTTCAATTATAGAAAAAGAGTATCCTAAGTTTTTAAATCCTACACCAGAACAACTTCAAATAATAGCAAGAAATATTTTAACAATTAGAAAGAATATTAACGACATAATGAACAATAAAATACAACCTAAGATATACGCAGCATGCAACAAATACAACGCTATTTTTCTAATACTCTACGACATCGTCTTAAACAACATAGAAAAAATAAACGAGATATTACAAGATATTCCTTCTTTAAATTCTCATATAGAAAAGTATTACAAAGAAAGATTTAAAAAACTTAAAAAAAGAATAAAAAAATCATCTGTTCTTGCAACAACATCAATTTTTATAACAAAAGTTTCCTCGGCAATTTTATTTGAAATTCCAATAGACAAAGCATTGGACGAATTTTCATATATTACCTTAGGAATAAATGTTGGCCTTCCTACCCTGCTTATGTTTTTACTTGTCGCTACAATAAAACTTCCGGGAAAAGAAAACTTAGAGCAAATAAAAATAGAAATATCAAAACTACTTTTTGGAGCGGTAAAGGAAACTCCGATTACAATTAAAATTCCAACAATAAGAAATAAAACATTAAAATATATAGTTAACGTGTCTTACTTTTTTGCTTTCATAATAACATTTGGATTTATTGTCTGGGTTCTTAAAATGCTTCACTTTTCAATGCTTTCAATGATAATATTTTTTATATTTTTGCCCGTAATAACCTTCACCGGAATAAAATTAAGAGAAAGAGTAAAAGAAATTGTTATTTTAGAAGAAAAAGAAACTTTCGCTACAACCTTAAGAGATATTTTTGTAATGCCAATAATAGAATTAGGACAAAAAATATCTTATGAGTGGTCAAAAATAAATGCTTTGGTTGTAATTTTCAACGCTTTTATAGATATGCCTTTCAACGCTTTTGTAGACTTTCTTGATGCCTGGAGAAACTTCTTAAAAGAAAGAAAAGAAAAACTATAATTCCAACTGTTATTCCGCCGAAAATAAATAAAAATTTTATTTCCATAAAGGCGACCACAAAAGAGCAATTAAAGAGCCAACAGCAACTCCCAAAGGAGAAAATATCGTATCAATTCCTGCGATCTCGCTTTTTTCTTGTGAAAATATGTTTTTCAAATGGGCGCTTCTTGCAGAATTTACAACAAGCGCACCAAATTCCCTTGCAATATTAGCTGCCATCAAACCAACAAAACCAATATAATTAAACAAACTTCCTATAATTAAACTCATCAAGCCAAAAAAAACCCTCCAAGTATAGCGTTTTTCTTCTCGTTTTTACTCATAAACTTTAAAACCAAGTAGCTTATTGGCAAAGAAACCACAGAACTCAAAGAAATAAAAAATAAAACTGTTTCCCTTGAAAAACTAACATCTTTTTCAAGAAATATCGGAAAGAAAGACCTGTAAAACCCCACAACAACTAAAACAGCAAAAGACAGTAAAACAATAAAAAATATATTTTTATCAAAAAACTTTTGGAATATCTTTAAGTTGTTGTCCAAAACATTTTTTAATAGCATGCCATTTTCCTTTATAATATTTTTTCCACAAAAAACCAAACAAAAACAATGTTTGCCAAATGAATTAAAAAGCTCAAAGCAAAAACACCTGTAAAGCCATAATAACTTATAACAAAAGTACCTAAAACAGGAGCTAAACTTTAAGCATAAATTGGCGCTTAATAAAAAAATCCAAAAGCACGAGGAGCGTTTTGAGTTTGAGAGTTCACTAAAATATTTCTAAAAGAAACAAAATAAAAGGCAGCCGCCAAGCCTATAAAAACCTGTAAAGCATAAAAAACAAAAATATTTGGAAATAGTATCATTCCAATAGAGTAAACTCCATATCCTATTATTCCTAATACTATTAAAATTTTTGATGGTATTTTATAATTTAAGTATCCAACAAATGGTGACATTATAGCTATTGGAATGTATGTCAAAAGATAAGCCCAACCAATTTGGGCAAGGAAAAACCTTTATCAAGCAAAAATAAGGGAAAATATAAGGAAAATATTTTATACCCTGCCATTAAAAGAAAATGCGAGATTGCCGACTGAAAAATAGGTGATTTTAAGTTAATATCTTCAATTTTATTTTTAAAAAGTTATAACAAAATAAAAAATATGAAAATAACAAAAGTGCAAAAATTTATTAAAAATAACGAGGCATATTTGATAACTAACAATTATAATATATCATACCTCTTAGAAAATGACGAATCGCTTCCAGAAGAAAAAACAGCAATACTTTTAATAACTAAGAAAGAAGTTTATATATTCAAAAATCCTCTTTCTGAACTCAAAATTGGCAAAAGAGGAATTAGTAAAAACAAAATAAAAATTATTGTTTTATCAAAAGAAACTCCTCTCACAAAAACATTAAAGGATATTTTCACTCTTCATAATATAAATAACCTATTTTTTGAGGAAAGTGATTTAAAAGTGAAAGAGCTTGAAACCATTAAAAACAACTTGCGAGGCGTAAAGTTTTTAAAATCAAACTCATTTATAGAATCTTTAAGGATAACCAAAACAGAAGAAGAAATAAGGCTTTTAAAAAGAGCGCAGACTTTGTCTTTGAAATGCTTAAATAAAGGCATAGAATTTATAAAACAGAATAAATTAAAACATATAACAGAAAAAGACTTATCTGCCTTTTTGTTATACGAAATAAATAAAATTAAAGATTGCAAAGAAAGTTTCTCTCCTGTTGTTGCCTTTGACAAAAATTCAGCAATACCTCACCACTACCCTACTAATAAAAAAATAACAAAGGGCGTCTTGCTAATAGATTTAGGAGTAAAATATAAAGGATATTGCGGAGATATAACAAGAACAATATATTTTGGCAAACCTGATAGAAAATTTATTTACCGATATAATTTAGTTAAAACAGCAAAAAATTTAGCAACAAATGAAGCAAAACCCGGAAAAAGTTTTTACGATATTCACCAATTAGTAGTAGATTATTTTACGAAATATAAAGTTGATAAATACTTTATTCATTCAATAGGCCATGGAATTGGCAGAGAGGTTCATGAAAAACCTATTGTATCTGCCGGCGACAAACTAACCAAAAACTGCGTCATCACCATAGAACCCGGCCTCTATTTCCCTAACAAATATGGAATAAGAATTGAGGATATGGTGGTAATTAGCGAATAATGAAGTGTATAAAATAAAAAATAAAAAAGGAGGTGTAAACAAGAGTTATTCAACTATTATTTTGCCCCTTTTTTTATTAAAAATTTCCTAAACAATAACGTCATTAATATTATTCCTACATTTTTTTACCTTTAGCATAGAGCTTTACAATTTCTTTCATTATTTCGTCCACATCATTGTAAATAATTTTCTGCATCTCATTGAAACTAATAATTATTTTTTCCTTTTTATATCACGATTACGAATTTTTTTATTTCTTTCCCCAATTATTTAATACCATTAATATTGGATGGTACATTAATTACTTCTGTCTCGTTGCCATATTTTATCTCTAGAGATCTCTTTATTCATAGTTATATTAACGTAAATTTAAAATGGGTTATTCCTGATAAATTATTATAAAAATTTTATTTATAATCATGGAGGTGAGAGAAAGTGAATAAAGAACCTACAATGAAAGAAAAATTATAGCAGAAGTAATTCGCGATGATCTTGGTGGGTTAAAGAGGATTCCATTATATAAATTGACTGCAGAAGAATTAGAAAAGTTAGAAAATGAGTTAAGGATGGGGGCTAGAAGGATTAAGAGCTGAATTGAGTTAGAATATTTGAAGAAGGAAGAGCAGCGGCGAGACGAGAAGATTTGAACGGTGTCATAACAGCATTAAATAAATCATTAAGTATTATCGGAAAAATAATAAAAATGAATAGCCGATATAGCGCTGGTGACTGATATACCACTCATTGAACCGATGCGAATCAAGAATTCAGGGAAAGAATTGAAAGAAACGAAATAAGGAGAAAAAATAAAAAAAACTTTTTTTATCCTTTTTTTGTTCCTCTCTCTTAAACGCTTTTTGCCATAGGTAGCGATTTTTCGAAGTATTTTTAAAATAAATATTTTGAGTATAAATCAAAAAATCCTATAGAGCTATTAATCTGTTTAAAAATAAAAAGCCTACGGTTTTTATTTTTAAAGTGGTTGTTAGAAAAATATAAATTATCTTTACAAGTGATTAGATGTTGAGTATAAAACCTATTTTATTTTACAAAAATAACAACCTTAGGAAGAATTAATTTAAACCAATAAGTATATTTATCTTCATTAAACTGGATATCTTTTAAAAGAGTATTTATATTAACCCATTTAAAATCCTCTACTTCATTTTGGTTAGGCTTTACTTCTCCATCATATACGCCTATAAAAACGTGGTCAAGTTCATTTTCTGTTAAACCATTCTCAAATTTAACTTTGTATATAAAACTAAAAATTTCTTTCAAATTACAATCAAAACCCATCTCTTCCTTCAACCTTCTATGAACTGCTTCTTCTAAATTTTCACCAGGATGAGGGTGGCTACAACAAGTATTCGTCCACAATCCTCCAGAATGATATTTATTTTTAGCCCTTTTTTGGATTAATAATTCCCCTTTTGAATTAAAAACAAATATAGAAAAAGCTCTATGCAATTTCCCTTTTTTATGAACTTCAAGCTTTTCTTCGAAGCCGATCTCGTTATCATTTTCATCAACAAGTATAATTTTCTCATCCATTTTTTATGTCTTGTTTCTTATATTTCGATTGTATCATCCCAACTACTAAAATCAAGTTACTTTGAATAATTAAATTTTGGATCAAAATTTATAAATAATTAGTAAATTTACGGAAATAAAGCAAATAACCGCTACCTCTACTATTCTTCTTCCCAATGTTCACGATTGTGAATGTTGGGAAAGGAGTAAAAATAAAAACAATAATTTTTAAAAATTTTTATTTCAGGAACAAAAGGTAAAGTATTTGCATCTTCTCGAGAATGTGACAGTTTTTTTCCAACACCTTACTTAAAAACTAATTCAAAAGCACTACTTGCTTTATTCTTATTAATTTTATTAGTAAAGTTAGCGTAATTTTGTGGGCAGGGGAGGAATCGAACCTCCGACCTCTGCTTTATCAGAGCAGCGTTCTAACCACTGAACTACCTGCCCTCTACTTACCTACTTAACTTTTGTTTTCTTTTTCTTGTTGTTATCTCTGTTTTTGTTTATTTTTTCTTTTTTGTTTTATGTCTGCAACTTTCTTTTTTATGCTTATACCTGATAAAATTATCAAATCGCTTATTTTTTTAAACACGGATGAGGGTAATTCTATTGATTTATCATAATCGCCTGAATTTATAATTACATTTTTAATTTTTAAAACGCTTTTATCAACAATTGTTGGCAATTCCCAAAAAAATCCAAAAGGAACAATATTGCCAATTTTTACTCCTTTAATATTTTTCTTTATCCAATTTTCTTTAACTATTTCAACTTTATCTACAAGTTTTCCCTTGTTTTTTTTCAATAGTTGATTAAGTTTTTGTTTTAGTTTGTTCAAATCTAAATTTTTGTCTGCTGGTAAAACAACAAGATAATACTTATTTCCTGCCTTGACAACCAAACTTTTCAAAACTTTTTGCGCCTGAACGTTTAAAGTTTTTGCTTTATCTAAAGCAGTGTAGACTATTTTATGTTGTAAAAGTTTGTGCTTTATTTTATTTTCTTTATGTAAAAAATCCACAAGTTTTTTAAACATATGATTATCCTTTATCTAACTTCATTTTAGCAAAAACAAAAACCAAAATCAAAAACTCTGCTTTTGGCAGAGTATAAGACTAAACAATAAGTTAGTGGCTTAAAACTACCCTCCACATTACCAGAGCCGATCTTATTGGGCGTTCGGCCAATACCCTACGTTTAAGAAGGAATTCCTCATTCTTAAACGTAGTCGACACTTAAACAAAATCTTGTTTAAGTGTTCCACGCGCAGGTTCCCCTACACGTGCCTTGTTACGACTTAGCCCCTCTCACTGAGCCCACCCTCAACAACCAAAAGGTTGTCTTCAGGTGTTCCCAGCTCGCTTGGCTTGACGGGCGGTGAGTACAGGGCTCAGGAACGTATTCACCGCGGCATGGCTGATCCGCGATTACTAGCGATTCCGGCTTCACGAGGTCGGGTTGCAGACCTCGATCCGTACTGGGGCGAGTTTTTAGGGATTAGCTCCGCCTTACGGCTTCGCAACCCTTTGTACTCGCCATTGTACCACGAGTGCAGCCCAGGGCGTCAAGGGCCATGCTGATTTGGCGTCGTCCCCACCTTCCTCCGTGTGTACCACGGCAGTCTCCTGTGACACGTGAAACACAGGATAGGGGTTGCGCAGGTTACCCCATTTAAGGGAGCGTCTCACGACACCTGCTGACGACAACCATGCAGCACCTGACCCAGCTGTCCTTGCGGAGGGCCTGAGTTTCCTCAAGCTTTCAGCTGGCTGTCTAGCCCTGGTAAGGTTCCTCGCTTGTCGACGAATTAAGCCTCATGGTCCACCGCTTGTGTGAGCCCCCGTCTATTCCTTTAAGTTTCGGCCTTGCGGCTGTACTTCCCAGGCGGAGTGCTTAACGCGTTAGCTTCGCCACCGAAAGGGTCGACACTTCCGGCAGCTAGCACTCATCGTTTAGGGCGTGGACTACAAGGGTATCTAATCCTTTTTGCTCCCCACGCTTTCGTGTTTCAGCGTCAGGAACACCCCAGATACCTGCCTTCGCTTTCGGTGTTCCGCACGATATCAACGGATTTCACCCCTACACCGTGCGTTCCGGTATCCCCTGGTGTCCTCTAGTGAAGCAGTTTCTAACCCATCCTATGGTTGAGCCATAGGCTTTAAGGTTAGACTTACTTCACCGCCTACACACCCTTTACGCCCAGTAATTCCGGATAACGCTTGAGGGTTCTGTATTACCGCTGCTGCTGGCACAGAATTAGCACCCTCTTATTCCTCCGGTACCGTCAATCCAGACTAAAAAATCTGGACTTCTTCCCGGAGAAAAGCGGTTTACAATCCGAGGACCTTCTTCCCGCACGCGGCGTCGCTGGTTCAGGCTTGCGCCCATTGACCAAGATTCTCGGCTGCTGCCTCCCGTAGGAGTAGGGCCCGTGTCTCAGTGCCCTCGCTGGGGGCCACGCTCTCACGCCCCCTACCCGTCATCGCCTTGGTAGGCCATTACCCTACCAACTAGCTGATAGGCCGCAGGCTCCTCCTATACCGGGTTTCCCCTTTACTCTAACCTATAAAGGTTAGAGACCATCAGGTATTAGCTCCGATTTCTCGGAGTTATCCCTGAGTATAGGGTGGATACCTACGTGTTACTAGCTCGTTCGCCGCTCCGTACCTACCCGAAGGTAGGCCGATCGCACGACTTGCATGCCTTATCCACGCCGCCAGCGTTCATCCTGAGCTAGGATCAAACTCTTAAAAGAATAGACTGGTAATGGGAAGGTAGTTTTAAAACACTAACCACTTATTCTCTAAATACAGTCATTATACAGTCATTTAATTTTATGGTACACAACCAAAAGTAAAAACGTGAAGACATCACTTCGCATCTTCACGTTTTTACTTTTGAAAACTTATGATGTCTTTAATCTATTGTTTTTTGTTGTTGTTTTTAAATTTATAATTAGCCTTTCGGTTCATGACATCAAAATGTAAGATTATCCTGATGGCTAATAATATAAAATTACTCCATCCAAAAAAACTTGTCAAGACGAAGCAATGGAGCCGGCGGAGGGATTTGAACCCACGACCTACGGTTTACAAAACCGTTGCTCTGCCCCTGAGCTACGCCGGCGCTCTGTTATTCTTTTTTGGCTTTTTTAAGTTCTTCCCAATATTTATCTTTTATTCTGCGTTTTGCTTTTTCTCTTAATTTGTTTAATACTTTATACGTTCCACTATCTGCCTTTAAAATCAGTATTCTCAAAGATATAAGTATCTTCTGAAGAACTTTTTCAAAATAAGATAATTCATCCAAAGCAAATTTTCTAAGACTTACATTTTTTTGTACATCCGTAACTTTTATTCCTTTGGATAATTTAAATAATATTAAAACAATTAAACCAAGACTTACAAAAAAAATTGTTCCTGAAGTTATTAGAATTATGCTAACTATCATATCTCATAAATAACAAATCTTTCAACTCTTATATTCTCACCAAATTTTGTTATATGCTCTTTAATAAGATTTTCAATTGTCACTTCTGGGTTCTTAATCCATTGTTGCAACAAAAGACAATTTTCTTTCTTAAACTTTTCTAGCTTTCCTTCAACAATGTTGTTTATTATATTGTCTGGCTTTCCTTCTTTTTTTAATTGTTCTATGTATATTTCTCTTTCTCTCTCTAAAATATCTTGAGGTATATCTTCTGGTCTAACAAAAGATGGTTTCATTGATGCTATTTGTAAACACAACTCATGAGCGAGTCTTTTAAATTCCTCTGACCTCGCAACAAAATCAGTCTCGCATCTTAAATCTAAAATAACACCCAATTTATTGTTTGAATGCACATACGCCGATATTACTCCTTCTCCTGTTTGTCTTTCTGACTTTTTTTTAGCAACATCCTCTCCTCTTTTCCTCAAAATTTCTTTTGCTTTTTCTACATCACCATTTGCTTCCTCCAGGGCTTTTTTACATTCTGACACTGAAACCCCTGTAAGTTCCCTTAATTTTTTAATTTCATCTATTGAAACTATCATATTTTTTTATTTATTTTTTAAAATTACTTCTTTTATTAAATCTGATATAAATAATATTGAAGACAAGGTATCATCATTTGCAAAAATTGGATAGTCAACGCCTTCTGGATTGACATCAGTATCACAAATTCCAATAACAGTAATACCAACCTTATTTGCTTCTTTTTTCGCCTCCTCACAATCTGCTACACTAAACAAAAATATTGCATCTGGAATATTTTCTAAATTTCTCAACCCTTCTAGTCTTTCTTTAATTTTAGTTAACTTTCTTTTAATTCTAACCTGTTCTTTTTTTGGATAGTTTTTAAACTCTTCTGAATTTATTTTATCTTCCAACTCTTGAATCACATTTACCCTCTTCCTTATAACAGAAAAATTAGTTAAAAGCCCGCCTATCCATTTACCAGTTAAATAAGGATACCCTCCCGTACTTGCCACATCAATAACAAAATCTCTGTGAGGCAATCTTGAACCTACAAAAAGTATTTGCTTCCCATCCTTTACTAACTCCGCTAAATATTTAAGAGCTTTTAAAATGCTATTTTTGCAAACCTCAGGGTTTATTATATAAAGATTACATTTTCTTGTTTTTACGACGCTCAAAGCTTTTGCATGAGTTCTTGTTTTTGAATGCCCTATGCAAATACCCTTACTTATAAAATCATTGTATGACATTTCGGCTAATTGTTCTAATTTTCCTTTTTGCATAAGTTTTAATTTAAAAATAAAATATATTGTTAATTGTAACAAATTATTTAAAGTTGACAATAATTGTTATATTGTTTATAACTTTATTATAATTATAAAAATTAAAAAGTCAAAGATGAAAACAGATATACACCCAAAATACAAAAAAATTAAAGTTAAATGCGCTTGTGGAAATGAATTTGAGGTTAATTCATCTTCAATAAGAGATGAAATAGAAATAGATTCTTGTTCGCAATGCCACCCTGTTTATACAGGAGGAGAAAGAAATTTAGATACTGTTGGCAGAGTTGAAAAATTTAAGCAAAGGCTCCAAAAAGCGCAACAACAGCAACAAAAAAAAGAAATCCTCTAAAAAATAGATGTCCTCTTTTAATATTGAAACTCTTAAAAAAGAGTACGAACAAATTCTATCCCAAATAAATAAAAGTGGGCAAAATTTAAATTGGGAAGAAATGCAAGATGTTCTAAAAAGAAAGGGAGAGCTAGAAAAAATTTTAGAGGTGTATAATACTCTCCAAGAGGTTGAGAAAAAGATAAAAGAATCTCAGGAAATTTTAGAAAAAGAAAAAGACATTGAATTAATATCGCTAGCTGAAAAAGAAATAGAATCTCTAACAAAAGAAAGGAAAGAATTAGAAGAGAAACTTGAAAAATTGCTTAAAAAAGAAAGGGAAAAGGATAAGGGTATAGATACTTCTTGCTTAATAATGGAGATAAGAGCAGGAGTTGGAGGAGAAGAAGCAGCCCTGTTCGCTACAGATCTTTTTAATATGTATACAAAATATATTCAATCAAAAGGATGGAAGATAAATGTTCTTGATTCCAATAGGACTGATTTAGGAGGATTGAAACAAATAATTTTTGAAGTAAAAGGAGATGATGTTTACAATAAATTAAAATATGAAGGAGGAGTTCATAGAGTTCAAAGAATTCCAGAAACAGAAAAGTCAGGAAGGATACACACATCAACTGCGAGCGTTGCAATATTGCCAAAACCTTCTTTCAAAAAAATATTAATAAACCCTGCTGATTTAAAAATAGAAACAATGAGAGCGTCTGGTGCTGGAGGACAATATGTTAACAAAACAGAAAGCGCTGTTAGAGTAACCCATATACCAACAGGAATTGTAGTAAAATGTCAAAGCGAAAGAAGCCAATTGCAAAATAAGGAAAACGCTCTCAAAATATTAGAGTCAAAATTATTGGAATATGAACTTTCAAAACAATTAGAAAAAATTTCAAAGGAAAGAAGAGA
Organism: bacterium HR34; assembly: GCA_002923395.1. NCBI lineage: Bacteria > bacterium HR34. The sequence continues at coordinate 25,485 of BEIK01000005.1, forward strand.
ACAAATAAAAAAAGGTGAGAGAGCGGATAAAATAAGAACTTATAATTTTCCACAAGATAGAGTAACAGACCATAGAATTCAAAAAAACTGGTATGGTATTGGGAAAATAATTGAGGGGGATTTAGACCCTATAATAGAAGAATTAGAAAAAAGTTTACAATAAAAGTAAATTTCTAGTTTTGTTGCGCTTTTTCTAAATCAGCAATATCCTTCTCGTATTGTTTTACTATTTTCATTACGGAGTCAGCGTAAAAACTATATCTTAGATTCATCCAACCTGCAAAATATATTAAAGCAGCTCTCCATTCGTCTTCATACGTCCTTTTAGCAGCGCCGGCGTCTGCTAAATACAATCCAGCCGCTAAAAAAGAATCTCTTATATTCCAAGGATCAGCAGGTTTGCCTGTTATACTGCTTATTCTGTCTTCATATAAAACCCATGTAGAAGGAATAAATTGAGCAGGACCCATTGCTCCTCCCCAACCAAAACTCATTGGGCAGGAAACAACAGTTGAATAAGGATCACGTCCTACCTTTTTAGTGATATCTAAGAATGGGCCTATGTCACGGGATGGTTTCATAACTCTATCAATCCATTGACCTGTTTTAACTCTTATACCTCCTCCTGTTTGCGGATCCTTTAAATAACATTCGCCAACGTTTCTTCCTATATTAGATTCTTGTGTAAGAATAGCTAACAAAAAGGCCGGCCTTACGCCTGTAATTTGTTCAACATATTTTGCTATTTCATACGCCTCTCCAAAAGTTGGAGCCTTACTAATACCCGAAAGTTCAAAAATTCTATTTCTTATTTCCTGCGCTCTTTTTTTTGCTTCTTCTAATTGTTGTTTGTATGTTAGTTGCTTTTCTTGAGTTTGTTTTAAGGCTAACTCCTGTTCTTTTTTAATTCTTTCTCTTTCCTGTGCTTTCAACTGATTCAAAATAACATTCTTTTCATGTTCTTCCTTTAATGATTCTAGATTAGTTTTTTGCTCTTGCAAATCGTCTTTTAATGTCTTTATGGTAGATAAAAATTCATATATTTTTTTGTTTAAGGATTCGAAATTTTCAATTTCATTAAATAAAGATGAAATGCCATCGTTAAACATAATTTCTATAAGAGAATCCTGTTCTTTTTGGTATATTTTATTTAACAAAATTTTAATTCTTTCTTGATATAATTCTATTTTTCTTTTCATACCGTCAATAGATTTTTGGGTGTCTTCTATTTGAATGCTTAAATTTTGCACTATAGATTTTCCCTCTTCTATTTCTTCTGAAATTTTTTCTATCTCCTTTTTAAGAGAATATATTTTATTTAAAAGATTTTTCTTTTGTTGCTCTGTGATATTTATATTTTTTTCGTATTCTTGAATTTGTTTTTCAAGTTCTTTTAACTCTGCTTCTAATTTTTCTTTTTCTTTTATTTTATCTTCTTGTGTTTGAGACAATACAAAGGAGTCAAGTCTAACAACTCCTAAAATAAATAATACTAAAATAGTGGTTATAAGAAATTTTTTATTCATTAGATGCTTCTTCCTCTTCTTTTGGTTTCTTTGTTTCAACTCTTTCTACTTTAGAAACATCTTCTTCGACTTCTTTGGCAAGTTCTTCTTCTACATTTTCTGCGGCTTTAACTTGTACTATTATGTTGTCTTTGTTATCTAAAATTTCTATTTTATCACCAAAATTTAAATCTCCAACTTTGATATAGTCTCCAATTTTTTCAAGTTTAGATATATCAACTTCAATTCTATTAGGGCAATCCTGAGGTAAAGATTTTATTGTTAAGGTATTCATAACTTTAACCAAAGTTCCACCTAAATTCTTTACTGCTGGAGACTCTCCAACAAAGACAATTTCAACCTCGCTTTTAATTTTCTTTAAAAGATCTGGTTTATAAAAATCTATATGCTCTGGCTCATTTAAGGCAGGGTCTCTTTGTATATCTTTTATAATAACCTGCTTTTCTGTGCCATCTATGTCCAAAGTATAAATACTGTGCAAACCACCTTCCCTTATTTTTTTAATGAACTCTTTTTTATCAACTGCCAAAAGAAGGTTTTCTTCACCTTTTCCATACAAAACAGCAGGAATTAAACCCTGTTTTCTTAACTTTTTTACTTTTTCTTTTCTTATTTTTGCCTGAATTTTCATATTTTTTAAATTACTTATAGTGATAATTTTTATATTACCAAAAACATAAAAACAAGTAAAGGGGAATTAAAATTAATACCTAATATGAACCGATCACTTTTTTACTCTTCATATCTAAAATTTTAAACTCATTATGAAGAGTATCTATATAATAAAATTTATCCCCCAATTTATGACCACCAACAATAGATGATATAAACATCTGCTTCGTCCACTCATCGAAGTATCCATGTGGAATCACCTTAGCAATATCTACGTCTACTTTATAATTGTCTACGGAAAATATATCTATGTTTGCGGATTCATTTAATTTTTTTGTTTTTTTTATGTTTGATAAATCTTTACCTAAAATAATAACTCCATTATAATAATCGGATAAATAGATATAATCGTCCACTATTTCTATATCATTTACATAACCTCCAGTATCTATTCTTTTGATCTCTTCAACACTATTTTCTCCAGAAAATTTTAGGACAACCAAACCATCAAAACCTGCAGCCAAATAGATATAATCTCCGTCAACAAAAATATCTACAACATATATATTAGAAACAGGATAAGAATTCAATAAAGTTATATTTTGAGGGTTTGAAGTATCTAAAACTTGAACTTCGATATTTCCAGAGGATTCTTGTTTAGTAATATAGGCTAAGTTATTATTTGCAACATAAACAGCACTAAAGATTTCCTTTAATATATCCACTTCTTCTTGTATAAATTCTTTTTTAATATCAATTCTAGGCTGTAGGTAATCTTTACCTATCTCTAAACCCCATTCTTGATAAACTAAAGAGGTTTCATATACGAGTTTATGATCCTTTAATACAAACAAATCTGTGAAAATTGTGCAGCCGGTACAAGTTCCGTCGCAGCCTGTATCATGAGATATAGAAAAAACATAAGGACCATTATCTGATAATTTTTCGACTTTTAATTCAAGCCTTGGATCATATGATTTATTAGAGTAATAAATTTTACTTTCTATAACCGCTCTTATACATTTGCCTTGAATTTTTCTTAAAATTATAAAAACAAGTTCTTCCGCATAGTCATAACCAGTATGAACATAATAAACATAAATATTTTCAATTTTTACAGGAACAACTATAATATCATCGTCTATCATTGCATCAATTAATATAGAAAACCAACCTTTGCTTTCTGCAAAAATTTTATGTTTATTAGAAATTTCTATTTTTATCTTATATTTTGATTCTGCCCCACTTTCAATATAATCCGTAGGTCCTTTCGCATAATCGTAGCTCAATTCAAGTTTACCTTCAATAGGAAAAATTGAAACATTTTCGTTAGGAAGACTTGGAACTAAATACCCTTCTACAAAAAAATCTTTGTTGTTTTCCAATACAAAATCATATGTTTCAAAAATACCTTGTTCTGGTTTCACAGAAAATACCTCTTCTTCTTCCCATCCTTGGAGCATTAATTTATCTCCTATTTTAATATCTCTTGATTGTTTTAACCACCATTTATCTGTGTATATGAGCTGATCTGGTGAAGCTTTTAATTTGTTATTTATAGTTATTATTGGATCATCTCTATTAATAACTTTTACAACTTTAGATGATTCCAATTTTCTTGGTTCTTCATAATTCGGGACTGCTATATAATCTCCCTCTTTTATATATTCTATGTTTTTGTAAGAACCATCTCGCATTAAAACCTTACTTCCTTTTGCAAAACAGGCTGCGCCTGGTGGTTCAAAATCATCAATTCTTGGTATATCATCCAATGTTGGTATATCATCCAAGGCGACCCATTTATACTCTTTTTGGGACACTGGAATATCTCTAGCTATAACTTTTGATTTTCCGTCATCTTTCCTCATTAAAATTATATTTACTTTATCATTAAGATAAACGTCCTTAAAATCCAATTTTATTGTATACTCCTCGCCTTTTTTTTAGCACTTCACCATCTTTTGGAGATATTATTTCTAAATACGGTGCTACATTTTCATTTTCGGCTGTCCTTTCCACATTGGTTTCTTGAACTATATTATCTTCTTTTTTCGTAAATAATTCTTCTTGTTTAATAGTATCATTCTTTATGTTATTGAAAGAACTAAAATAAACTAAAAAAAATAAGTTATTGCAGAGCCAATAATTATTGCAATTATTATTTTAAAAAATATGCTGTTTTGAAGCATTATTTTTTATAATAACTTCCTAATATTTTTATTTTTTCTTTTATAAGATTTTTTACTTGTTCTATTACAGCTGGTAAATACTTATAAGGTGCTACTTCTTTTGTGGAGGTTATATTTTTCAAAAGCGAGTTCTTATACAAAATTCTAATTTCTGTGTTAAAATTTACTTTCCTTATGCCAAATTTTATTGCCTTTTTAATATCTTTATCAGGTATGCCAGAGGCGCCGTGTAAAACTAAATAGCATTTTCCATTAGAAATATTGTATAACTTTTTAATTAAATCAAAATCTAATTTTGGCTTTCCTTTTTTAGAAATACCATGGAAACTGCCAACGCTCACTGCCACCCTTTGCAGTTTAACGCTACTTATAAAGCTCTCAAATAATTTTACATCTGTTTTTTGAATATCTGGAATTTTATCAATTATTTTTGAGGCGCCGGGTATATAACCAAGCTCTGCTTCTAAAGGAATATTTTTTGCATAACATATTCTTGAAGCTTTTTTTGTTTCTTTCAAATTTTTTTCATAGTCAAGTTTTGAACCGTCGAAATGACACGTATTATAACCTAATTTTACAGCCTTTTTTAACATACTTATATCACGACAGTGATCTAAATTTAAAAATACAGGAACATTATACTTTCGCTTATAAATATTAACAAGGCTAACCGCTTCTTCCATACCAAAAAAATTTGCTTCATTCTGGGATGTGCCAACTATAACAGGAGAGCGCATTTCTTTTGCTGCCAAAATAATTGCTTTCAAAACTTCAAACGTTGAAAAATTAAACTGTCCTATCGCAAAATTTTCTTTATCTGCTTTTTTAAAATAATAATCTAAACTTTTCATTTTTTTTTAGATATTAATTTCTTTTACTTTAACTTTTTTATAACTTGAATTTGCTAAAAGCGTTCCCTCATGCGCTCCAACTTTTGTTATACACCCAGCAGAATTCGCTGTGGCTAATTGCAAACTCTCTTTTATATCCAAACCTTTCAAAAGTCCTGAAACAAAACCAGAACCAAAAGCATCTCCCGCGCCTGTTTTATCAACTATTTTAACTTTTAAAGCCCTTGCCGTTAATATTTTATCTCTTAAAAATACTGAAGCACCCTCCTCTCCTTTTGTAACAATTAAAATTTTAGGTGTTATTTTTATCTCATCTATATATTTTTTAATTTCTAAATCGTTTATCACAAAACTTTTACCTAACAAGAAGCATAACTCTTCTTTGTTTAAAATTAAAACATCTATTTTAGAAGACACCCTTATAATCCATTTCTTGTACTTATTAATCAAATCTTTACTTGGATTGATTGCTACCTTTATGCCTTTTTTAATCGCATAATCAAATATTTTTCTTGCAAAACCGCATGAACACCCTGATAAAGGCGCTAAATAAAACCATTTTGCCCTCATTTTTCCAACATTAACATCTTTAATATCTAAATATTTAGATGCACCTCTATAAGCCAAAATAATTCTGTCTGTTTGCTCACCCAAAACAACAGAATAACCACTCTTCATACCCTTTTTCTTAACAATAAATTTTGTGTCTATTTTATATTTTTTTAACTCATCAACTATTATTTTCCCTCTTATATCATCTCCAACAGCGCCACAGAAAGCAGTCTTAAAACCTTGTTTTGCAAAAGTTACAGCAGAATTAGTTCCCCCTCCTCCAAAAGTAAAAAACACATCTTCAACATCAACCTTTGATCCTAAAATAAAACAAACATTTCCAAGAAACGGAATATTTTTTGCCTTAACATTCTCCTTAAGATCTAAAAATGGCTTTCTGAATTTTAAATAAACATCTCTAGTTGCTGAGCCAAAAGTTATAACATCAAACATAAAATTTATTCTTCTTCGTTATTTTTATTAATATATTTTTCATATTTCTGTTGAGATATGTTCTCCACCTTTTTCATATCATTTGAAACCTTAACAGTAAAAGCAAATAAACCAATTACAAAAGCAAGTATTATTAAAAGAAGTATTAAAAAATCTACATGGCCTTGTCTGTTTAAAAAATTATAGGTTCTAACCATTTTTTTTAATTTTATTGATTCTTAATAACTTCTTTTATTTTCTCTACAACTTCAGGATTGGCAAGGGTTGAAAGATCTCCTAAATCTTCTCCTGTAAAAAGATTTCTCAAAACTCTCCTCATAATCTTACCAGACCTTGTTTTTGGTAAGTCTTCAACTATGTAAACCTTTTTCAATAAGGCTATGGGACCTATGGCTTCTCTTAATAAATTCTTAATATCATTTTCAAGAGTTTCTCTTTCAACAACAGCACCATCGTTTAAAACGACAAAGACAACTGGTACAAATCCTTTAATTTCATCTGGTACGCCCACAACAGCGCACTCAACTATATCCTTATGTTTTGTAATAGCATCTTCAAATTCTCCTGTTGTAAATCTGTGTCCTGCAACTTTTATAACATCGTCCACTCTACCTATAATTCTAACCATACCATCTTGCATCATATAAGCGCCGTCTCCTGAAAAATATATTTTTTCTCCGTATTGACTCCAATAAGTTTTAATATATTTTTCTGTGTTATTATGAACATTCCTTAACAAACTTGGCACAAAAGGTTCTTCGATAACCAAATTCCCCTCTTCTCCTACTTTAAGTTCGTTGCCTTCATCATCTAAAATTTTCACTTTTACCCCCGGCAACGGCCTTCCTGCCATAGTTGGCTTGAAAGGACCTATTCCGGGCAAAGAAGATATTGCTATTCCTCCCAACTCTGTTTGCCACCAAGTATCTACAACAGGACATCTTTTCTTGCCAACTTTTTCGAAAAACCATATCCACGCCTCCTCATTTATTGGCTCCCCTACTGACCCAAGCAATCTTAAAGTTTCAAATTTATACTCATCTATTTTTTCATCAATTTCTTTCATAAACATTCTTATTGCAGTAGGGGCTGTGTAAAATATTGTAACTTTATGTTTTTCTATAATTTGGGCCCACCTGTCTGGCGTTGGATAATCAGGAGCGCCTTCAAACATCAAGGTTGTAGCACCGTTTAACAAAGGAGAGTAAACAACATAAGTATGCCCTGTTATCCATCCTGGATCTGAAGTGCACCATAAAATATCGCTTTCTTTTAAATCTAAAACTGCTTTTCCTGTCCAATAAGCATATACTGTATAACCACCGCAAACATGCTCACAACCCTTTGGTTTTCCAGTAGAACCTGATGTGTAAAGTATAAATTGTAAATCTTCAGAATCCATAACCTCTGCTTCTGTAAATTCATCTGCTTTTTCTAAAATGTCGTCAAAAAATAAATCTCTATTGGAAATAACTGATATCTCATTGCCTGTTCTTTTGGCAATTATAACTTTTTCAACTTCTGTACCCTCTAAACCTTCATCTGCTTGCTGTTTAAGATTAATAACTTTTCCTCTTCTGTAATAGCCATCTGATGTAATTAAAACTTTTGCTTTCGTATCTTGTAGTCTTATATTAAGCGCTTTTGGGGAGAAGGCAGAAAACACAACGCTGTGAACCGCTCCTATTCTTGCGCAAGCCAACATTGAAATTATAATTTCAGGAATCATGGGCATATATATTGCAACAACATCTCCTTTTTTAACACCTATATTTTTCAAAGCATTGGCAAATTTATTTACTTTCGAATAAAGTTCTGAGTATGTTAAATATTTAGTTTCCTCTTGTTGATTTTCCGGCTCCCAAATTAAAGCTACTTTGTTTTTAATATTTTCCCAACCTTTTATATTATTTTCAAAAATGCAGGAAGTTATATTTATTTTTCCGTTAACAAACCATTTTAAAGATGGAGCAACCCTTTCAAAACCCTTACTCCACTTTTTATACCAAAATAATTCTCCGGCAACATCTTCCCAAAATTTTATAGGATCTTTTTGCGCTTTTTTATAAATGCTTTCATCTTTTATATTAGCGTTGTTTTTAAAATCATCGGATGGGTAATAAAAACCGTCTTTGTATATCATTTTTTAATTTTTATTTTTAATAGTTTATTATAGCAAAAAATTAAAAACATAGAAAAATAATAATTTTTTTAAAATTCAAACGTAAAATACATCTTTCTACTTCCCTCCAAACATTTACAATAGTGAAGTTTGAAGGGGGAAATGAAAGCTGGCAAAAATATAATTAATAATTTTATGGTTCACAAATTAAAAACCCTGCTGGCCGCGAAGCGGCCAGCAGGGTTAAAAAATAAAGAATCAAAACTATTCTTTAATGCCAAGTAAATTAGCTATTCTTTCTTTGTCAAAACCAATAACTATTTCATCGTCTATCTCTATAACAGGAACTCCCATTTGACCTGTTTTTTGAATCATCTCTTCTCTTGCCTGCTCATCCTCACCAACATCAAAGTTTTGGTACTCAATATTGTGTTGATTTAAAAATTCTTTCAAGGCATTGCAGTAAACGCAAGTTTTTGTGCTGTAAACTTTTACTTTTGGCATATTCTTAATTTTTAATTGTAATAGACTATTTTAACATAAAATAATATAAAAGCAAAAAATAATATAAAAGCAAAAACATAGTGTAATGCTTGAAGTCATTTTAAACCAAAAGCCACCTTAAATAAAAAAAGGAAAGAAATTTTTTATTCTTTCCTTCCCTTTACACACGAGTATAATCACCACCAAAAGCCACAAAGCTACGCATGCCAGAATTATCCAGCCTCTCATAAGTTTTAGTATAATTTCAATAAAATATAAGTCAAGCCCCTAGTCTGTGGAAAACTTTTTCTAAAAAATTACCTGCCTAAAAACTTTAGAGAAAAATCAATTCCTTTTCTAATAAAATCAATATTAAAATTCTCATTAACTCCGTGCATATTGCAATCTTCATTCGCCAAAGGCGCCATAACCAAAGGCGTTTTTAAAATATCGTGAAAATAATTGGTAATTGGCAAACTTCCGCCAACATATTTAAAAACAACTTTTTTCTTCCAAACACTTTCCAAAACTTCTCTTGCCCTTTCAACATATTTATTATTAACATTTATTTTCAAGGGTTTATTCAACCCTTCAATTTTTACTTTATATTTAACTTCTTTTGAAATGTTTTGCTTTATAAAGTCAACAAAATACTTTGCCACTTTTTGGGGCGATTGCTTTTCAACCAACCTAAAATTTACTTTTGCAAAAGCAGTGGCTGGTATTGCGTTTTTATAACCTTGCTTTGTATACCCTCCTTGAATGCCTGTAAACTCAATACAAGGCAAAAGCCCTGTTTTTATTTGGAACTCATCTTTTATATTTTTTGGAATCCTGTCAACATCTTTATAAAAATTCTTAATAGCCACCTTACCATCTTTTCTGTACATTTTGCAAAGAATTCTGCAAAGTTCTAAAATTGCGTTTTTGGCAAACCCGCCATAAATCCCAGAGTGAAGATCATTGTCTGCTGTTTTAATCGTTAAAGTTGCGTTAAAAGTACCCCTAAAGCCAACTTCGATGCAAGGATTATTTTTAAAAACCTCACCGTCTGATATTAAAACAAAATCGCTTGCCAAAAGTTGTTTATTAGTTTTTATAATTTTGTCTAAACCTTCAGAACCTGTTTCTTCGTCTCCCTCAAGTAAAAACTTCACATTATATTTTAATTTATTTTGCTTAATTAAATTTAAAATAGAAACTATATGGATTAAGTTTTGCCCCTTATTGTCAACAACGCCTCTTGCTATTAACCTATTATTTTTAAAAACCAACTTAAAAGGATCTTCCTGCCAGCCGTCTTTTATATCTGCTGGCTGAACATCATAATGGCCATATATTAAGCAAGTTTCTTTTGCGCCAACGTTGTATTCTGCAAACAGTATGTTGTTTAAGTTTTTATTTTGTAAAGTTTTTACCTTAAAACCGTTTCTTTTGAATAAATCTGAATACCAATTAAAACATTTTTCAACTTCTCCTTTGAAAACTCCATCGGTAGAAACCGACCTAAAACTTACGGCCTTCTTTAATAAATCTAAATATTCTTTGAAAATTTTATCTTGCATTATTTTAATAATTCTAATTGTTTTCTTGTGAAATAAATCATTTTATAAATATCTTTTTCTGTGTAATGATTTTGTAAAGGAAAGTTTATAATTCTTTTAGATATTTCAAGAGTATTCTGAAATTCAGAAGTGTTTATTTTTAGATCCTGTATCAATTCATCGTTTAAAATTATAGGGTCTTTCCAAATTCTTGTACAAAAGATATTGTATTTTCGCAAACCAACAACAAAATCATCTCTTTTATCAGCCAAATTTTCAGGCATCAACCCAGAAAGAAAACAAAAAGAAGAATTTTCGGCATCCTGCATTACAAAGCCCAATTTCTCTAACTCTTTTTTAAAAACATTTGCCAAATAAACTCTATTTTCAATAGTTTTTCTAAAATCTTCTACAAAAAAATAAGTCAAGTTTTTTGATGTCCTGCAGAGACCTACCGGTTCAAAAAATTTTTCTTTTTTTTGATATTTTTTTGCAGCGCCGCCTCCCAATTTCCTAAACAAATTCGCAAAAAAAGGAATATGATTTAAAAGAGATAAAAAATCTCGCATTGTAAAAGTTGTATGTTTTAACTGCAAATTTTCTATATCTTTGTTTCTTAAGGCCAATGCTCCTCCTCTTGCACAGGGAAGGTGTTTATAAAAACTAAAAATAATAGCGTCCCCCTCTTTTCCACCTATATCACCTTGTGGGCCAAAAAGTCTATGGGCGCAGTCTTCAATTATAATTGTTTTATCACCTACAATTTCTCTTACTTTGTTTATCGGCAAATATTCCCCAAAAGTGTGCACAACAAAAACAGCCTTTATTTTAGGAGAGTACTTATTTTTTAAATCCTCCAAACTCATATTAAAATTATTTATGTCTGCGTCAACAAAAACAGGGTCTATATTGTATTTTTTAATGTAAGGGTAAAATATATCACATAAAAAAGCTGGAAAAATTATTTTTGAATTTTGTAAATTAAACTGCTCAACCGCCAAACTAAAAGCAGTCCTTCCCATATCTAAAAAAGCAATACTAAAATCTTTACCTAAAAACTGCTTAAAATAATTTTTTAACTCTAAATCGCTTCCTTTAACATTTAAAAAACCATAAAGCAGGTTTAAAAAACTTTCTTTAGAATATTTAATCTGCGGGTGAACAAAATACATATTTTTATATTCCTAAAATTAATTCATTTATCTTTTTTCTTGTCATGGGACCAACATAACCTGTTGGGTAAGAAAGATTTATTGGCGTTAAAATTTCATCTTTATATTTTTCCTGAAATCTTTTAACTGCTTTTAGCGTAAGCGGCCCAAAATACCCTGTTACTAATTTTTCTGGGTAAATATCATCTTCTTGCAAATATAAAAACTCTTGAAGACATTTTACATAATCATTTTGCATCCCATAAAACAAATCAATATCAATTGAGGTGCAAGTTAAATCATTCTTTAAAAGTTCTTTTAGTTGCGCTTCTAATTCTTTTAATTTAGCTTTTAGTTCTGTTATTTTTGATAAAAGAATTTTCTTTTGCTCTTCTTTGTTGTTATTTTCTGACGATTTATTTTCTATTGATATATTTAATGTAAACTCTTTTGCAGGTTCAAAATTACTAAAACCAACAATTTTTGTTTCTAAAACAGGTATCATAATTATATAAGAGTCTTTTGAAAAATCATCAACAGAAAAAGTTATACTTTCTCCATTCTTAACCTCAAAATCCTTAAAAGAATTGCATTTGTTGAGAACGCAACTCAAAAACCTTACTCTAAAAATATCATTTTCCTTTGGGACAAACTCAATTGACAACTTACCTTCTCCTGCAACTATTTTGTAGGCAGAAAAACTAAAGGGCTTAATGCTATATTGCAAAGATAGATTTGTATCTGTGGTTGATGGCAAAAATATAAATTTTGGAATAATTTTTATTTCTTTTAAGCCATCAGATTTATAGCAAAATTTACTGTTTAAATTACAATCCTGCAATACAGAGGCTGTTATCCAATTCATAAAAACATCAAAAAAATTATCTCCTCCATTTTTTAACAAAGATCTATGTAAGGCAACGGCACCAATAGAATCTGATTTTAAAGTATCAACAAAAACATTTGCGCTATAATTATCTAATATATAATTTACAAACACACTTACAGAAGAATAATCAATAATAGAATTTTGCCATTCAACAATAGAATCAAAAGGATAACTTAAAAACTGATTAACTCTACTCTCCAACAAGCTGCCTTCGTAAGGATTATTATATCCTAAAATTGTAGGAGCAGCTTCGCTAATTGCCTCTTGCAGCCACACCTCTTCTGTTTTGTTTTGAAGTCTTTCTTTTTGATTAAATGTTATAAGATGCAAAAACTCGTGAGAAATTAAACTATAAATAAACCTTAAATTATCGTTTAATAAAATATCAGAAGAAAGATATATCATTTCTTTTTCGTTTGAACTTGGAAACTGGTAAACAGGAGATTCGTTTATATTTAAAAAATAACCACCACTGTTATCTTTAAGTTTATGAAAAACAATAAATATTCTTTGATCGTTATCTATGCCGGGCGTCCATTCAGAACCAAATGTTTGAGTCGTTTGAGGATAAATTTTTAAATCAAACTCATTTGCGATTTGCGCTAAGTTAGAATCGACTTTTACCTTTTCAGAAAAAGGCAGATTATCATACCAACTTTTATCAACAAAATAATATGCTTTTGTGCCAACTCTCTTTAATATAAAATCAACTTTTTCTCTTTCAAAATCATCGAAATCTTTATCAACATAAAAACTTTTGGTTTCACCAACAAAAATAGCATTAGAAACAAAAGGATATATTAAAAAAGAACTTATTAAAACTATAAAAAAGTATTTAGCTTTTAGCATTTTTAAAATCTTAGGTTTATATTAATTATACAAAATTAAAACAAAGAGTAAAATTAAAATCTAAAATCAAGCTTATTGAGCGCAAGGAGCGTAGATTTTGCAAATTTTTTTATCAATTTCTTCTGACGACAATTTAACAATGCTATTGGCTTCAAATTCCTTTATTTTATTACTAAACAAATCATACACTAAATAAAACAATCTACTGGGGCATTCTTTAATTAAATCAATATCTTGTGAACAAGATTTAACATCTTTTTTGTAGGCGCCGACGACAAAACTATTATTATCTATCCATTTTGCGAAATGATAATTGCAATAATTATTGCAAAAAGCGACTCTAAAAATTCTTTTCTCGCCCCTTGGATTATAAATTATAACACTTGACAACCCCTCCTGTTCATAATTGTAAAGATAATTTACCCACTTTGTTTTGTCTGGGGACCAAGCAGTTGCTTTATCAAAATTTGGAATTCTTTTTTCTCTTCCGTCTAACATTACCTCATTAAAAGGATAAACTATATCTGTTTCATTGGTAAATATGAAATCAGACAAAGAAACACCCCACAAATCAAGCCAATCTTTCAAAGCAATATAAGTTTTATCTTCTTCTTTATTTTGATTATTTTCTTTTCCATCTTTTTTTGAATTTTCATTATTTATTAAAGTATTATCTTCTTCCTTATCTGCTGTTTGCGAAATATTATCGTCTTGAACTTCAGATTTTTGAGCGTTATTTTCAGTAATTATATTGATATTGTTATAATTATTAGAATTTTCAAAACCAATAAAATAAAAAACTGCTCCAAATAAAATAGCAAAAATTAAAATAATATAAATCTTGAAGGTGAAAAGTTTTTTCATATATACTAATTAAGCGTTTATCTTTTCTATTTTAATCTCAGTATAAGGTTGCCTGTGGCCCTTTTTGACTTTGTATCTTTCTTTAGGTCTATATTTAAATGTTATTTTTTTCTCTCCTTTGCCATGCTTTAAAACTACAACTTCAACATAAACACCCTCAACAAAAGGGTTTCCTATTTTTATATTTTCTTCCCCTTGCGCAATCAAAAGAACGTTATTTATTTTAATTTTGTCGCCTTCTTGAGCCTCAATTTTCTCCACCTGCAAAACATCGCCTTCTTTTACTAAATATTGTTTACCTCCTGTTTTAATTACCGCCAACATAGTTTTATAAATTAAATAATAGTTTTAATAATATCACAAAAATTCAAAAGGTCAAAATGCTAATTACATTTTATTCTTCTTCCTTACTTTCTCCCTCTAATTCTTTACTTGACTCTCTTAACTCTAATACTGAACCAACTTTTCCCTCCCACAACTCCAATCTTTTATCTGCAGAATCATACGCTGACTGAGCATTCTTGATATGAACTCCGAGTTTTCTAAAATCCTCTTTAAGTTTTTCTGTATCTTTTTGAATTGCACCTAATTTTTTAATTATCATCATTGTTTGCCTTGAAACTTTTTCTTGATTTATCCAGTTTTCTAAAACTCTTAAAGTTAAATAAAAAGTGTTTGGAGATGTTATAATAACTTTTTTATTCCATGCTTTTTGCAAAATATCAAACTGACCTGCATGATGAAGAAGTTCGTAATATAAAGATTCTGCCGGCAAATACATTATTGCAAAATCAGTGGTTCCTTCTTGGGGCTTAATGTATTTGTTGGCAATATCTTCAATTTCTTTTTGAACATCATCAATAAATTTTTTCCTATAAGCGTCTTTTTCTTCTTGTGATTTTGCCTCTTGCATTCTTAAAAAGTTTTCTATTGGAAATTTAGAATCTATTGGTAAAACTCTATTGTTTGGAAGTTTTAAAACAGCATCCACTTTTTCTCCAGAAGAAAAAGCATACTGGATTTCATAGGCCTCTTCTGGGTAGTGTTGTCTTAAAATATATTCTAGGTGAGCCTCGCCCCATTGACCTCTTAACTTCGGAACCTTAAAAATATCTTGAAAAGAGTGTATTTTTTCCACATCTTTTTTTAAATTTAAAATATAATCTTTTAACTCAACTGTATCTTTTGTAAACTTTTCTATCATTGACTTAGAGCCTTGGTGGAAACTTCCTTCTACATTGCTTATTCTTTGATTAATAATATCTGTTAACCTCCTTTCTATATCTATAAAGCTCTCCTTTATATCTGCTTGCTGATTATTATTCTTGCTATTCAAATATAAAAGTAAAAGCATAACAAAAACGCCCACAACAGCAACTAGAATTATAATGTTTATGATTAGGGGTAATTCCATTTTTATAAGTTATCTTATTACTTCTATTATAACAAATAGAAAATAAACAGAAAGCAAAAATATAGCTTCTTTTTTGGTTACAACCCTTCCTGTTAAAGAACCGATAAGGAAAAATATAGCAACTAAAACCATAAATATCCTTGCCAAAAAAAAGGATGTTCCTCCGTTCAAATATATAGGATGAATTAAAAGAACTAAACCCAAAATAAGGGTTGCTGGAATTATAACAGCGCCAATTAAATCTCCAATAATAATATCACTTTTACCTTTTCTGGCAGCAATAACAGAAAAGTATAACTCTGGCATAGCATTTCCAATAGCAATTACCAAAATACCCATAGACAGAAGGCTCACACCTAATATATTTGCAATTTCAATAGTAGAATCAACAATAATTTTTGATGCTAATATCATTAAAATAACGTAAAGAAATAATAATCCTACATCTCTAAAAATTAACTTAATTTGATCAACTAAAGACATACCAGCCATACCATTGATACCATCATAAGTTTCTTTAAACCTTTCTTTTTTAGAAAAAATCCAATATGTATAAAAAGCAAAAAGAGATAGCAAAATTATTCCGTCTGCTCGAGATAGCACTCCATCAAAACTTAGCAAAACAGGCAAAGAGGCGATAAAGGTTGAAAAAATTATTGTCTGTTGCACTAAAACTCCTCTTACAGGCAAATTTCTATTTGATAATAAAACAGCCAAACTAACAACTAATGTAAGATCTATAACATTACCTCCCAAAACATCTCCGAATGATATTTCAGGCTTACCCTCTAAAGCAGAATTTACACCAAGAAAAAAATTAGGCAGAGATGCTGCCATCGCCATTAAAAAAAATGCAACAATAAATTCTTTAACCTTAAAAAACTTTGCTATTTGAGAAAGGATAACAACCACTCTAGATGAAACATAATGAATAAGAAAAATACCTGCTAAAAAAACAATACTTTCAAAAATTAATTCCATATTAATTAAATTTTTTATCCTTTATTATAAAACTATTCCTCTTCACACCTACATAATTTTATCCTCCATAGATATATGAGAAACAAAACAACCAATTTGCCATGACTTTACGTCGGAGCTATTTTCCTTCACGGGGAGATACCCAATCTCCCCGACCCCCTCTGTGGGGTTCGCTTCTCTATCTAATTTTTCTCAAACCAATCTGCTAATTCCAACATTATTCAATTATCCGGCGGCCCCAACGGGAATCGAACCCGTGTTTCCACTGTGAGAGAGTGGTGTCCTAAGCCGCTAGACGATGGGGCCGATTATTTATTGGCTGATGTATTATTTATATCATAGTCAGGCGGAATATTGAAGTAGTCCAAAATAAACTTTGCTATTTTGTGAAAAATTATAGTTACAGACCATTCTTGATTATAATCATATTTAGGTTGATCAAGTTTAACCAACATTAAAAATTTTGGATTATGGGCTGGCGCATAACCTATAAAGCTTGAAATCACTTTGTCAGAATAACCAATTTTATCTTCCCCTAAATTTCTCCACGGAATCTGAGCTGTCCCTGTTTTTCCAGCAACCCAATAACCTTCAACCTTAGCCCTCTTACCATAACCTTGTTCAACAACACTTACTAACATATTATTTAAGATATTTATTGTTTCTTTTGAAAAAATTCGCGACGATTCCCTTTTCTCTCCTTCATATAAAATTTCTCCATTTTTATAAACCTTTTTAATTATATAAGGAGTTAACATTTTCCCTTCATTAATAAACACAGTATAGGCTTTTATTAAATGCATTGGCGTTATCTCAATTCCCTGACCAAAAGCAGCTGTTGCAAAATTAACATCATATCCTTTTTTTAAAGAATTATTTGGAGAAAACACAGCACCCGGCAAATCAATATCTAATTCTTTGAAAAACCCTAAAGCATCAAGATAGTTTAAAAATATACTATGAGGTATTTGTTGCTCAACAAAAACTATTCCTGTGTTTATTGAATATTCTAATATGTTTGTCATATTAACCTTTCCCCAACTTCTATCTCTGTAATTTTTTATTATTCTATCTGAGACTTTTACCATTCCAGGATCAAAAAAAGTATCTTCTGGTTTTATACGACCCTCGTTTATAGCAATTGCCATAGTAAGTGGCTTCATAACAGATCCTGGTTCATATAATTTTTGAATAGCAGAATTTTGAAAAATCTCTAAATCACCTTGATTGGCATAATAAGAAAAGTTGTTAGGATCAAAATTTGGGTAATCAACCAAAGCTAAAACTTCGCCTGTTTTAGCGTCTAACACTATAACTTGCGCTGACTTGAATTCCAAAAATTCTTGCGCTTGTTTTATAATTTTTTCAGCAAACATTTGAATATCATAATTTATCGTTAACTCAACATTTGCTCCTTTTGCCAATTTTTTTGTTAAAAGAGGTGAAACATCTACATCAAAATTGCTTATCTGCTCTCCTTTTAAATATTCTTGCATTGCTTTTTCAATTCCATACTCTCCGATGCCATCTTTATTAACAAAACCTAAAACTTTTGAAGCAACGTATTTTGATGGATAAAATCTGGCGCTTTCTGTTCTTATAATTATACCTTCAATACCTTTTTCTTTTGCTTTTTTGTTAACCTCCTCAACTTTTTTTTCTGGCAGCCTTTCTTCGACCAAATATAAAGAAGAAGGAAAATCTATTACATCTTTTTCATTTATTTCAAAGCCAAGTTCTTTGAGAAATTTGTAAGTGTTTTCATTTGCTTTATCTTTGTCTAAATAAAGGTTTTTAAAATAAGCATCTGTTGCCAACAATTCACCATTGGAGGCTAAAATATCCCCCCTTTCTCCACTATTATTAAAATAAGTAGATATTTGTCCTAAGGCTAAGGCTTTGTAATAATCTTTGTTTATAATTTGGACATCGGCAATTTTATATAATAAAAGAGCCCATATTAGCAAGAATAAAATTAATGGTAAATAAAAAGTAAAATTAATGCGCATTTTGAGTAAATACAAAATCGTTGTTCTTAATGTAAACTATGTTTCCCAAACTTTCAAAACCAAATTCCTTTGCTTTTTTCTCTAAAGTATCAAAATAATCGCTGTTATATAGAAATTTAGAGTCGTTGTTTACAAACAATTCAAGATTTTTGTATTCTTGTTCTAATTTATAAAATCTCGCTTTTTCTATATTGAAGTTGTTTACTGTAAAAATATAATAAATAGAAAATGAAAATAAAACAATTAAAGATATTATAGAAAAAAATAATATGTTGCCATAAAAAAGATTGCTTCTATTTAAATATAAAATACTGCTTTTATTTTTATATTTTCTTTTTGTTTTAAGTGCTAACGTTATTAATGTCATATTTTTTCTAAAGCTCTTAACTTTGCTGATCTAGATTTTGGATTCTCCAAAACTTCTTTTTTTGATGGCACTATTGGCTTTTTTGTTAATATTTTTGCTAAATTATTTTTTTGCGCTTTTTTTAAAAAATTTTTAACTATTCTATCTTCCAAAGAATGAAACGAAATTACAACCAATCTTCCCCCGCTTTCCAAAATATTTAATGCTCCTTCCAAACCTTCTTCAAGGTTTTCCAATTCTCTGTTGACTTCTATTCTTAAAGCCTGAAATATCTTTGTTGCAAAATGTATGTTTGATTTTCGACGCACACATTTTTCTAAAACCTCAAGAAACTCTCCAACTGTTTTTATTTTCTTTTTTCTATTTTCAACAATATATTTTGCTATTTTGAAGGCGCCTCGTTCCTCTCCATATTCTCTAAAAATTCTTGCTAACTCAACTACTGAATAATTATTTACTATATCGCTTGCTTTTAAAATCTGCTTTTCTGGATTATATCTCATATCCAAGGGCTGCTCTCTGTATTTGAAGGAAAAACCTCTTTTAATAAATTCTATATGATAGTTAGAATATCCAAGGTCAAATAATACGCCTTTTATATTTTTAAAATTTTCTTCTTTTACAACATTTTCCATATTTGCAAAATTTTCTAAAACAACTTTTATATTATCTTTTAAGTTTTCTTGTTCGATAATTTTTTGCGCGATTTCATAAACCTCAGGGGTCCATTCAAAACCAATAATTTTACCTTCTGGCTTTATAAACTTTACAATCTCTTTTGCGTGGCCAAGTCCGTCGATTGTTGCGTCTATTATGTTTTCATTTTTTTTAGGGTGCAGATATTTTAAAACCTCTTCTTTCAAAACTGGTATGTGCATACTATATTCCAAGTTCATTTAATTTTTCTGCCATATCCTCAACCATCGATTCTGACTTTTTCTTTTGTGTCTCCCAAATCTTTGCATCCCATATTTCGATTCTGTTTGATAATCCTAATATTGCTACATTCTTCCCAAGTTTTGCATAATCTTTCAAAAAATCTGGTATTAAAATTCTTCCTAATTTATCAAACGAAACATCAACTGCTCCTGCCAACATCAACCTTATAAAATGTCTCGCGTCTTTTATTGAAGAAGGCAAAGACTCAAGTTTTTTTGCTAACTTTTCCCACTCTTTTAATGGATACAAAACTAAACAATTATCTATTCCCCTTGTAATAACAGCTTTCTTGCCCAACTCTTTTCTAAATTTAGATGGAATAGACAATCTTTTTTTCTCATCTATTGAATATATGTATTCTCCTATGAACATAAATTTTTATCTTTTAAAATCCTATGCCATCTGTTAACAGAATTATCCACAATTTTTCTATTTTTCCCCATAGTTTTCCACATTTTTCCACCAATAGTTAATAATAAGCAAACCAAAAAATATTGTCAAGAAATTGTATTCCTAACGGTTGTTATGACCATTGAGAATTAATGTAATTTGGAAAGTATTATAAATATGATTGCCCCAAAATTAACTATAGTGAATTTTTGAGGCGATATTGTTAAGTAAAAATTAATCAAGGTTAAATCTATAATTAACTCAGGATACATCTAAACAAAATATCTATTTAAAGACAATCTACAAATAAAAATAAGAAAAAATTCTATATAAAATTAGTAAACTAAAGAAAGAAGAAACAAAAATTAAATGTCTAAAATGCTCAGTTTAGTTTATTTTTTCTAATAAGAGAACTTCTCCTTTAACAACGAATTTGAATTTGTCGCCAGCTTTTAACTCTCCTTTCAACAATGCCTTTGCTATTTCATCTTCTAATTTGTCTTGTATAACTCTTCTCATTTCTCTCGCTCCAAAAATTGGATTAAAACCTAACTTTACTATTTTTTCTTTCACATCTTCTGTTATAACAAACTCTATACCTTTATCTTGTAAATTTTTCTTTAATTTTGTTAGCATCAAATTTGCTATCTCCAACAAATCTTCTTTCGACAAATTCTTAAAAACAACTATTGCGTCAAACCTGTTTAAAAATTCTGGTCTAAAAATACTGTTTTGTATTAAATAATCAATCAATTCCTCTTTAATGCTTTGCATTTCTTTTCCTTCTTTTATCGATTTCACAATCAACTCATATCCTGCATTACTTGTTGCTATTATAATGGTGTGATTAAAACTTATTCTTTGGCCAGAAGCATCCATTAAATGCCCTTCATCTAAAACCTGCAAAAATAAGTTTAAGATATTTAAATTGGCTTTTTCTATCTCATCTAACAACAATAATGAAAATGGTTTTTCTTTCACTTTTTGAGATAAAATACCTTCTGGATAATTATCTCCTCCTATTAATTTTTCTACATCTTCAATATTTTGAAATTCTGACATATCTAACCTTATAATATTTTCTTCTGAACCAAAATAAATATCAGCCAATGCCTTTGCCGTTTCTGTTTTACCAACACCTGTCGGACCCAAAAACAAAAACGCTCCCAAAGGACCTTTTCTTATAGTAATCTCGCTTCTTGCTCTTCTTAAAGCAGATGATATTTCTTCAACCGCTTCTTGTTGATCTATTATTCTTTGATGTATTAACTCTTCTAAGTTTAAAAGTCTTTCTTTTTCTTTTTCTTCTATTTTTCCAACCGGTATGCCAAGCCTATTGGAAAACACTTCATAAACAATATCTTCTGTAATAATTTGAACTTTTAAATTTTTGGCATAATTAAAAACTTCATCTAAAATTCTTATGGCTTTTTCAGGAAATGGAATATTCGGAATATATTTTTCGCACAAATTAACTATTAATTTAAGAGCCTTAAAACTAATAAATTTTTTGTATTGATATTCTTTTACTAACGCTTTCATTTTAATTATCTGCAAAGCTTCTTCTGGAGTTATTTCTCTTACCTGAATTTTCTCAAACAAAGAATCAAAAGTTTTGTTGTCTTCTATATATCTAAAATAACTAGATGGATCCGTTATTGCTATTATTCTAAAAAGCTCTGATTTTAAATACGGGGTTAAAATTCCTGTTATATCAACTCTGCCAACTTCCCTTTTTGTATTAGTAAAGTTATGAATATCTTCAACAATCAATATAATATTTCCAGCCTCAATCACTTCATTAAAAATTTTGTTTAACAACTTTTCGAACTGAGCCATATTTTCTGAAACAGTCAGCATCTTTTTAAGGTCCAACTCAACAAATCTTAAAAAATTTAATTCCGGAACACTCTCGCCAACAAAACTTTTTTGCGCCAATTTTCTGATTAAACTTCGTCTTCCAGAACCAACCAATCCAATAATTAAAGCGTTGTTTATTCCTTTTTTAGACAAAATACTTTCAAGTTCTTTCAATTCTTTATCATGTCCAAAAACTTCTTCTGTATAAACGGCATATCTTGTCCTCGTCCAATCAAAAGAAAAAGCATCAAGAGTTGGAGTATAACCAAAAGACCACTCCCTTCCAATACTACCCTTCAGCAAAAGATTTTCTTTATCCCACCACCTTGATGATTTCTTTTGCAAATCCCTTACTTTTTCTACCCACAAAATTACTTCATTAACATCATCTAAGGAAATATTGTTTTTTAATAAAAAATCTTTTAATAAATCATTATTCTCGCAAAAAGAATAAAACAAATCAGTTATTTGAACAACATTCTTTCCATAAGATTTAGCCCTTTGCGCAGCTGATAAAATTATAGTTTCTATATCTTTATCAGAGTGTTTTTTTGTTTTAATATGATCTAAAAGTTTTTTTTTGAAAACGTTTTTATCAATTAATAATCTATTAAAAATAAAATATATTCTTTTGCTTTTAATAGACAAAAGTCTATATAAAACAGCGCAACAAAAATCCTCTTTAAACTTATCTTCTGTTTCGTAAATAAGTTTTAATGTGTTAAAACTCAAAACATCCGCCAAGTTAAAGTTATTTTTAAAATCATCATTTAATTTATTAGTATTTTTTTTAATAACCTCTTCAAAAAAAGAATTTAATAGCGAGAACAAAATCCAAAAATACAAAGAAAGTGAAAGTAAACCCAAAATTTTAGAATTTAGAGAAACTGAAAAGTTATTCATTAAAAATCCGTATATAAAAGCAACAAGAAAAAACACAAAAAATAAAAAAGATATTTTCTTGAAAACTTTAGCATAACTAAAAAGTGGATTTTGAGATAATTTTATTGCTCTGTATAATTTTGCTTCTTTTAAGGAAAACATATTTTATAAAAATAATTGCCTTAAACTAAAAATAAGAATAAAAGTCATAATAAAAGGTAAAGCAAACCAAATAATAAAAAATATTATTCCACTTATTAAAACCGCAAGCTCGCTGGTCAAACCAACAATTATAACAACGCTTCTTACCACAAAACCAAGAAACCTTGCAAAATTATTAATTATAAAAGCCTCTATATTTTTTTTAAAATCTAACAAGCTTCCATACTCCTCTCTGTAAGCATGCCAAGGAGTAAAAAGAGTTTTGAGTAAATGCAGGATAGAAAAATAAGACCATAAAAAAGAAAGAAGGTTTTTCCAAATTAAAAAGTAATATTTTGATTTTTCTAGATAGTGCCACTTAAAATACTCAAAAATTAAATTTTCCATAAATTATATTTTACTACTTTTATTATACTTCAAATTCTTATAGTAAGAAATAAGATAAGGTAGTTTTTTACTTTCCTTTTCTATTTTATCTAGACACAAGTTTAAGGCTTTTTGAATTTCTTTATACGTGCCAACACATTCAAAAGGTTTGTTTTCCAAACCAATTAAACCATCGAATATATTTTTAAAACTTTTTTTCTCAAACAAATCTTCTCCAAAAATAGAAATAATATCGTGGTATTCTAAAAAAGGATATAATATTATGAAAACAAAAAGACATTTTGGACACTCACAGCACCATCTAATTTTGCTCTTATTCTCTGTTATCTTAAATTGGTTGTTGCAACTTGAAAAAACTTTAAAGTATTTTGGATACAAAGAAAATAATTTTGCTATGTCGAACTCTAAAGTATTATCAAAATAGTTTATATAATCAACATCAGGTAGAATATCTTTTATATATTGCCTGAAAAGATTTTGAAATTCCCTTGTTTTAGACCATTGATGATTAATTTCCAAATTATGCCAAACAACATTGCATTCAGAAGCGCTTTTTTCGGCAGAAAAAACTATATTTTTTGCCTTCAAAACAATTGCTGGCACAAGAGAAATAAAAGATAATATTCCTGTAAAAGGAATGTGCCCGTTTAAAAAGCCAGTCTTATTTAACTCTAAAACTTTTTTATCTATTTCTCTTTTTACTCTAATAAAGTTTTTATCGCCTGTAGTTTTCACAACATCTTCTATAATTTTTGTTGGATTAACAGAAAATAAAAATATCTCTGATGTATCTTTTTTAAATTTCTCTTCAACTAATTTTTTTGTTAATTCAAAAGAAACAATAGAATCTTTACCGCCCCCCATAGCAACCAAAAATCTATAAGGCAAAAAGTTGTTTTTTATTATTTCATTGCTTCCTTTGTTGTCTGCGATTATTTTTATATTTACGTCTCCAAAAGGATTTATTTTGTTCTCATAGAAATACTGAGACATTCCTTTTAAAATAACTTTGTTCCAAAAATTTATCTGTTTTTTGTTAAGATTTATGTTTTTCAAAATAATATTTTCAGAGCAAAAACTTTTCCAATAGTTCAATCCTTCTATTATTCCTAAATGCTTTGCTAAAATTTCAATATCTGTTTTTTTAACATCTAAATTTTCTGGAAAATAAAATGTTAGCTTGTGAGAAAAACTAAAATCTCCGCACTCATAAAAAAGAGCTATTTTTATTTGTTTTTTAAGAACTTTAATATCGTATCCTGAAAAATAAAAGGAATTATAATTTTCTTTTAAAAACTTTAATTTACTTTTAAGAGATAGGTTTTTAAGGTCTTTCATTTTATATTTTATATTAAAGAAAGTGATTTTATTGCAATACCAAGCAAACCAAATACTAAACCTATTAACCAAAATCTCATTGTTATTTGATGGGGTAACCAACCTTTTGCTTCTAAGTGCAAGTGCAAAGGAGCAGCAAGCCATATTTTTTTCTTCCTTATTTTTTTAGATAAAATCTGCAAAACAACAGAACCACCTTCTACCAATAACAATATTCCTATAATTGGCAAAAGGCCTGCTGAATCTGTTAAGAAAGCGGAAACTGCAATAACAATCGTCAAACCCATACTACCTGTTTCTCCCATATAAAACTTGGCAGGAGGTATATTAAACCACAAAAACGCCAATATAGAACCAAATAAAACAGCCAAAAATGCTGCCAAGTCAATTTGACCTTGAATTAAGGCTATTCCAGCAAAAGCAGCTATTATAAAGCCAAAGGATCCACCACCCAAACCATCAATTCCGTCTACCACACCGCCAACGTACGAAAACAAAGTTGCCATTAAAAATATTGGTATTAAAAGCCAGCCAACAAAAACATCTCCTATAAATGGTATAAAAATTGTGCTGTAATTTAATTTTTCAAAAAACCACCACCCACCAACAATACCAAATAAACTTACCAAACCAATTCTCAACTTTACACTCAACCCTTCACTTAATCTCCCAACTCCTCTTATTTGCAATACATCATCTAAAAATCCAATCAAGGATCCAAAAAATAAGCCAGCAAACAAAAGCCATGTCTGAGATCTACTCACAAACTCTAATTTTGGAAAAAAGCCAACATCAAAATAAGACATAATCCAAATAAAACCTGACACCAAAAGCATTGTAAGCCAAAAAATAATTCCAGCGCCCCTTGGAGTTTTAACTTCTCCTTCTGAGTGAAATTTTTTAAAAACTTCTAAAGGTTTGTTATCTAAAGATTTCTCTCTAACTTGTTTCCTCCAAAATTTATATCTATATAAAAATGGTATTGTAAAATATTTCGCTATTAAAAACGCGACAAAAAAACCAATAACCCCCAAACTAACTACCTTTATAATACTTTGATGAGTAGCCGAAGCTAAAAAAACAATTTCTTGTGCCATATTTTAACAAAATATTTATTATTAATAACTAATTTCTATCTTTTTTAGTAATTTTTATATGAAGTTCTTTTAATTGTTCTTCTAAAACAAAGTCAGGCGCTCCCATCATTAAGTCTTTATTGTCACCTGTTTTTGGAAAAGGTATAACTTCTCTTATGTTTGGCTCGTTTAATAAAATAGCCAAAAGCCTATCTAATCCAAGAGCAATACCACCGTGAGGTGGTACGCCATATTTGAAAGCCTCTAACATATGACCAAAATTTCTTTCGATTTCTTCCGACGAATAACCTATTATTTCAAAAATAGATTTCAATAACTCTGGCTTGTGGCTTCTAATACTCCCTCCTCCAATCTCATAACCATTTAAAACAATATCATATTGGGTCGTTAAAATTTTATCTATATTTTTCTTTTCTAATAAATCCTTTTCAAATTCAGGTTTTGGCGCTGAAAAAGGATTGTGAGTAAAGGTCCACTTTCCGTTTTCATCTTTTTCGAAAAACGGAAAATCAACAACCCAGCAAAAAGCAAGAAGATTTTTGTCGTTTTTATCTTTCCTAATATCTGGCCTGTCAATACCATATTCTTTCATAACAAAATCATAAGATAATCTTGGGAAAGGTATTTCTTGAATCTTTTTCCCTGGGAAAATATCTTTAACAGTTTTTATCAAAAGTTCTTCCACTAAATTCATAATATCTTCCCTTTGAATAAAAGACATCTCCATATCAAGTTGAGTAAATTCTGCCTGTCTGTCTGCTCTCGGATCTTCGTCCCTAAAACATCTTGCAACCTGAAAATATCTTTCAACACCAGCGACCATTAAAAGTTGTTTATATTGCTGCGGGCTCTGTGGCAAAGCGTAAAATTTTCCAGGATACAAGCGAGAAGGAACCAAATAATCTCTTGCGCCTTCCGGCGTTGACTTGGTTAAAATAGGCGTTTCAACTTCAATGAAACCTATCTTCCTCAAAAAATCTCTCATAAAAAATAAAACCTTATCTCTATAAATAAGGTTTCTTGCTAACCTTTCTCTTCGCAAATCAAGATATCTATACTTTAATCTATGATTTTCTCCTATTTCATAACCATCATTATCTATTTGAAAGGGTAAAACTTCTGACTTAGATAATATTTCTATCTTCTCTGCTTTCAACTCTATCTCGCCTGTTTTAATATTTCGATTTACCATTTGCGGCGGTCTTTTTGCAATTTCTCCTTCTATCATTAAAACATCTTCTGACCTTACTTTTTTTGCAACTTCATAATCATCGCTTTTTGGAGTAACAACCACCTGCAACAACCCCGACCTATCTCTCAAATCAATAAATATAATCTTTCCATGAGATCTAATGGTTTGAGCCCATCCAAAAACTTTAACATTTTTTCCAATAAAATTTATTGCTTCTGCGTTAAAAATTTCTTTCATAAGATTATAAAAATATAATAACTAAATTTACCAAATAAAAACAAAAAACTCAACAAAAACTATTTTTCTTTTCTCTTTTCCACCTCTTTTGGCAACTCAACATAAAAAGTAGAACCTTTGTTTTCTCCTTCTGATTCAACCCATACTCTGCCTTTGTGAAGTTTAACAAACTGAGAA
>BEIK01000006.1 GCA_002923395.1 bacterium HR34
TGATAATAACCGTTGCGAAAATTAACTATTCTCAAAGTGGTAATACTAGGAATATAACTATTATCGCTGGATCTGAAAAAGAGATAGCAAAATGTGCAAGAAGCAAAAGTGATAACGATAAAATAGTTACTTTAACAAGTGATGGTAAAGAGTATTCAGGAATCGTTAAGGTGGGAACTTATAAAATTGCAAATAATCAAGGCCAGGTAGAAGGAGGAGAGTATACAATGTGGAAATGTCCTTCTGGTGATTGGAATGAACAAACTTATCCTAATGGTGTAATTTTTGAAGTAAATAATAATACTTATACTCCTACTAATATAAGTGCAACCGATCAAACTTTTGGTACTTATGGAGATTGGGCTGTTTGTGTAAAAGCGGTTGATACGTCAAATAATGAAACAAAGGTTTGTAAAAATGTTAAAGTTATTAATTCAGATACATCAAAACCAATAATTTCAGAATCATTTTTTAAGAGCGGGAGTGTAGATAACGAAGTTACCATTAAAAGCGATGGAACTGCGAATTTTGAGTTTAGGGTTGCGGCCACAGATAATAATATTTATGATTCTAATAAAGATAATTCTTTAGTTGTTACATTAAGAGAAAAAAATAAGAACGCTGATTTACTTGTAGTAAAATTTGATAAAAATAAATGTTATAATCATGCACAATTTGGTTATGCTCATGTTAGATGCCCTAATTGGAATTATAGATATGCGACTTTGGATAATAATAAGAAAAAAATAATTTTTAAAGATGAGGGTGGTAATACTAAGTGGGAAGTACCTTTTAAATATAGTACTTATTCTTTTCATGGGGGTGATTATGATTTAATAGTGAAAACGACAGATAAGTCTGGTAATACCATAGAAACTAAAAAAACAATTAAATTTTATAACCAAGACAACACAGCTCCCGAGTTTTATAGCATAGATCCTATTTTTAGCAGTAATAAATGCGATGACAATAAGGGTGATTGTATGTATTTATTTCCAGATAATGGATTTTTGTACATAGGTTTTCAGGTTCATGTAAAAGATAATGTTGGAGTATCTCAAATAATAGGATACATTAAAGGAAATGAGAGTTATGAATTTAAATGCGGTGGTTTTTCGAATCCTCAGGATGTTTATTGCCCATCTTCCTTACAAATTGGAAATTCAATAAATTTAGATAAAAACAACGATGGAAAACCTGATTTGTCCCAAGGTACATATAATTTATGTGTTAAGGCAGTCGATTTTTCTAATAACACAGCCGAAAAATGCAAAAACTTTAATATAATATCTTCCGATAAAACGCCGCCCTACAATACTCAAGATAAGTATTCTATAATATTTAAGCCAGCGACTTTAATAGTAGGCAATCCATCTTATATTAGGCTAAGAGTAGAAGATAACTGGAAATTAAATTATATAGAGTTTTCAGTTGATAATAATCCTAATAATACAATAGATAGTGGCGAAAATAATCTTATTAAAAAATATATTTGCGATAATGATCCTAACAACAACACATTATCAGGAAATCCTAAAGAAGTTAATACAAATCCTGATATTTTTGAGGTTGGGAATATTTGGGAGTGTCCATCGGCTAGTGCTAATTTTCCAATAATTTTTGATAAAGCCGGCACTTATGAACTTTGCTTCAAAGCTAGGGATGAGGCTAGAAATGAGTCTACTGCTTGCCAGTCATTTGAGGTATCTGCTAGTGGGTCTAGTAAGGACTCAAGGCCTAATGAATTGACTGATTTGAAGGTGACAATAAAATCAGAGTTTGGAAGTGGTAATGTTAAGGTTGAGTGTAAAAGTGTGGATGTAAATTCAATTTGCGAGAGTACAAACTCTAATCCAAACCCTGTTACGATTTATTTAGATCAAAATGAACAAAAGGATGTTATTTTTAAAGTTAAGTCAGATGAGACAGTAGCTTTTCCAATAGAAATTACTCCAGATGGTGGGAAAAAGCAAACAATATCTTATACTTTAAATATAAATCCATTGCCAGTAATTAATCTTAATTTAACAGACGGTAAAACTAAGGGTGGTAAAATATACGATTATAGAGGAAATAGTGTAACCCCGCTTAAGTTAGAATATAGCATATCAGATGATGACCTTGTTAATTTTGAAATTAAGGCAGTTAATGGTGGGCGTACAACACTATCTAGCGGGTCATCTTCTGCAAGTGGTTCTTTTTATTTAACTAATCTTGCTACTGGCAAGTATTACGTTAAGGGTACCGCAAAAGATGGTCTATCTTTAACAAAAGGTGATGAAGCATCAGCTACTTCAGAAGATTTTTATATCCTTAAAGATATTTCAATAAATTCAATAGAATGCTCTAAAGATGGAATGACTTATGGAGATTGTTCTAATTTAATAGTAAGGGCAGGTCAAACTTTTTATATTAAAGCCATGGCAGAAGGTTCTGAGAATATAGATAGCCTAGGAACATATTTGCCTATTGTCTCTTATAATTGGGATTATAGCGATATTGCAAATGGAATAGAGAAAGCCAATTGTAGTAATGAAGTATGCATAATAAAACTTAAAGAAGAAAGGTTTGGAATGAATGATGTTTCTATTAATTTGACAGTGCAAGATCAAGCACGTAGGCAAGCAGTCGACTCGGTCACTATTTCCAAAATTCTTCCACCTTTGCCAAAAATAAAAGAGACAAGCTTTTTTGATAAAGTAATTAGCGGTATTGTTTCTTTTTTCGCCGGGCTTTTTAATTTCTAATTATTTTTGACTTTCCTTATAATTTTTATTATACTCATTTTATATGGGATAATTTTTTGAGTTTTATGAAAATAACAACCTTAAATCAAAAATATGACAGACACAACCTTACTTTTAGTAGGGGTTTTTGCACTTTTAGCAGGAATTGTAATTGGGTATTTAATTCGCCAGCAAATAGCCAAAAAGCGAATAGGAACAATAGAGCAAAAACTCCAAGAAAAAATTAGAGCCACCAAAGAGGAGGCTCAAAAAATTATAAATCAGGCTCACGAGAAAGCAGATGAAATTATAAAATCTGCTAAGTTTGACATTGAAAAGCAAAGAAAAGAACTTATAAAAATGGAGGAGATGCTGGTTAAAAGAGAAGGTATATTAAACGAAAAAGCAGGATTGTTAGACAAAAAAGAATCTGAGTTAAAAGAAAGTTTGGCTGGCATTGAAAAATCAAAACAAGAAATAGATAAACTTAAAGATGAACTTGTGAGTCAGATAGAGAGAATTACCCAAATGACAAAAGATGAAGCAAAAGAACTGTTGCTAAAGAACATAGAAAAAGAATATGAAGTTGATATTTTGGCAAGGATAAAGAAAATGGAGGAATTTGGAAAAGAAACATTAGAGAAAAGAGCAAAGGATATTTTAGCAACAGCAATTCAAAGATATGCTTTACCGCAATGCCAAGAAATTTCAACAACAACAGTTATGTTGCCCAATGAAGATGTAAAAGGAAAAATAATTGGTAAAGAAGGAAGAAACATTAGAACATTAGAAAAATTAACAGGCGCAGAATTTATAATAGATGAAACTCCAGAAACAGTTGTGATATCCTGCTTTGACCCTGTAAGAAGGCACATAGCAAAAGTTGCCTTAGAGAGATTAATTCAAGATGGCAGAATACAACCAGCAAGAATAGAAGAGACTGTTGCTAAAGTGCAAGAAGAAATACAAGAAGAGATAAAGCAGGCAGGCGAGCAGGCAGCCTATGAGGTTGGTGTTTTGGATTTGCATCCAAAGCTTTTGCAAATTTTAGGTAGGCTAAAATTTAGAACATCTTATGCTCAGAATGTTTTGCTTCATTCAATAGAAGTTGCGCACTTGGCAGGAATGATAGCAGCAGAATTGGGCGCTAATGTAAAAGTTGCAAAAAAAGGAGGATTGTTGCACGATATTGGAAAAGCAATAGACCAGGAGGTTGAAGGCTCTCATGTAAAAATAGGAATTAAAATACTTGAAAAATTTGGTGTTGAAAAGGCGGTTATTGATGCTATGAAATCGCATCATGAAGAGTTTCCTTTTGAAAATATAGAGGCTGTAATTGTAAAGGTTGCAGATCAAATATCAGGAGCAAGGCCGGGAGCAAGAAGAGATACAGTTGAAAATTATATTAAAAGACTTGAGGATTTAGAGAGAATAGCAACTTCTTTCCCCGGAGTTGAAAAAGCATGGGCTTTGCAGGCTGGAAGAGAGATAAGAATTTTTGTAAAACCGCAGCAGATTTCAGATTTAGAATGTTATAAATTGGCAAAAGATGTTGCCAATAAAATAGAAGAAGAGTTAAAATATCCCGGAGAAATAAAAGTTACTATTATAAGAGAATTAAGAGTTATAGAATATGCAAGATAAAGTAAAAAGGTCGACAATTATAAATTAAAAATAATAATTTAAAACTATGAGAAAAGAAGATATAGCGGAGACATTGGTAAAAAAGTTTGATTTACCAAAAAGTAGAGCAAGAGAAGTAGTCGAGACAGTTTTTGAAGCAATAACCAATGCATTGGTTAAAGGAGAAGAAGTTGTTGTTTCTGGTTTTGGAAAGTTTTATGTTGCACAGTCAAAAGAAAGACAGGGGATAAACCCAAAAACAGGAGAAAAAATTACAATTCCAGCAAAGAAAACACCGAAATTTAGGGCTGGCAAACAGTTAAAAGAGGCTGTAAAATAAAATATATTTAAAATATTATTTTTTGCTGGCAGGTAGGAATCCTGCCAGTTTTTTATTTTAATGCTTTTAATATGTTTTCAACACTTTTTCCCAATTTTTTGGCGGACGGCGGGGCATGATTTATTTTATAGTCGCCCTTGTCCCACACTTCCCGCCTGTTTCGTAGTGTTCGCCACAGCCGGACTACTACTGGGTGCGCGCTCGCCAAAATGAAGCTCCCTAAACTTTAGCAAATAAAAAATCTTGACATTGTTTATATTATCGTATAACCTAGATAGTAGTATCATACTTTTCATATTTGTAGTATAATTATAAAAAATCATTAAAATTAATTTCTATGTCTGATTGCGCAAAAAAATGTAAAAAAGAAAACGGGTTTTACGGCACAACCACTCTTGGAGAAAGAGGGCAGGTGGTTATTCCCGCAAAAGCAAGGAAAGATTTTAAACTGGAAAAGGGCGAACAGCTTTTGGTTTTTGGTATAGGCAAAAATATGATTGCTTTGGTTAAAGTGGAGCAAGTTAAAGAGTTTGCCGCGCATCTGTCAAAAAAACTGAAATTAATCAAGTCAATCCTAAAAAGGATAACTTAAAGGTCGTTAATTATTATTAATTTAACTCCTAACAGGAAAGGAGATGAAAAATATGAGCACATCAATCAATCCAATCGAAATTAAAATTATCCTTGGCAGTACTCGCCAAGGCCGCTTTAGCGAAAAGCCAGGCCAATGGATTCTTGAAGAAGCAAAGAAGCTTAACAATGTTGAGGCAGAGCTGCTTGATCTGCGCGATTATGAAATGCCGTTCTTTGACAGCGCTATATCGCCGGCAATGGCACAAGGTAAATACGAGAACGAAACTGTACAAAAATGGTCTGAAAAAATAAATGAAGGCGATGCCTTTATTATTGTGACGCCAGAATATAATCATGGCTATCCTGCGGTTCTTAAAAACGCGCTGGATGTTGTTTATCATGAATGGAATAGAAAACCAGTCGGATTTGTAGCCTACGGCGGCGCTATGGGTGCGCGAGCTGTGGAACAACTTCGTCAAGTTGCTGTTGAGCTTCAAATGGCGCCGATTAGAAATGCCATTCACATTCCAAATGAGATATTTTTCCCCGCCATAATGGGTAAGGGTCCTTCAGATATAAAAGAGATGTTTGAGCCTATGCGCAAAGGACCCATGGGAGATCCTGTAGAGAAATTCTTTGACGAGCTTCTCTGGTGGGCAAGGGCGCTTAAAAGGGCGCGAATGGAAAATTAATAAAACTATGCATTTTGTTGTGCACTCTGTTCTTTCTGAGGGGTTTGTGTCTATCACCTGAACATTATCGAAGTAAAAAACCTAACCAAAAAATTTAACGGACTAATAGCCGTTTGAAGTAAAAAAAGGGAGAGGTTTTTAGTTTTCTAGCCCCAAATGGAGCTGGTAAAATTACAACCATCAATATGCCTTCCACTCTTTTAACGCCTACCGAAGGCAGCGCCACCATCAATAATTTTGACGTGTTAACCGAAGTCAGATTTTGGTGCGGGTGACGGGAATCGAACCCGTATCACCAGCTTGGAAGGCTGGTGTACTAGCCATTGTACTACACCCGCTCTATTTTAATTATTTTGTACATTTTGCTTAAAAATTCGTTTTCTTTTTCAGATAATTTTATTATATACTTTGGAATCTTCATTGCAAGATAGTAGCCTATCGAAGCGCCAATTACAAGGATTATCCATGAATAAACGTTCATTGGCTCAACATTAAATACTTTATTTAAAGGCGAGTATATTGCCAATATTTGTAAGACAAAAGACAACAAAAGAGAGATGATTAAAATTTTATTTGAAAACCAACCAAGTTTTTCCTGGCTTCTTATAACGCCTATTTTTACAAATTCATACAATACAAAGCCCATAAATAGGGCAGAGCGGGCCTGTTCTTCTCCAAACAACACTGAGATAACAAAAAAAATCGACAACAAAGTAAAAATCTTTTCCAAACCAATTAATACAATTGTTAATTTTGTTATATTGTCTATTATACCCTCATCTCTTTTTCTTGGAGGTTTTTGCATTATGTTTTTTTCAGCAGGATCCAAGCCCAATGCTATTGCTGGAAGGCCATCTGTTAAAAGGTTTATCCATAAAATTTGCAAAGGTAGCATCGCAGGCGTTTTAAGAGGAAAAAACATCAAAGCCAAAAATATAACAAGAACCTCGGCAAAATTGCTCGTTAAAAGATATTTTATAAACTTTCTTATGTTTGTAAATATTCTTCTTCCTTCTTTTATTGCTTCAACTATTGTTGCAAAATTATCATCTAATAAAATAATGTCGCCTGCTTGTTTTGAAACTTCTGTTCCTTTCTTGCCCATAACAACTCCCACATCTGCTTTTTTAAGTGATAGGGCATCATTAACACCGTCTCCTGTCATTGCAACCCTATAGTCTTTTTGCAAAACTTCTAATATTTTTAGTTTATGAAAGGGCGAGACTCTAGCAAAAACATTCACGCCTTCTTTTAATTTCTGATCAAGTTCTTTGTCAGATAATTTATCAAGTTGTTGGCCTGTTATAATTTCTTTTGTTTCTATGCCAACTATATTGGCAACTGCTTTTGCTGTGATGGGATCGTCTCCTGTTATCATTATTACTCTTATTCCTGCTGCTTTGCACAATTTTACTGCTTCTTTTACATTTTCTTTTGGAGCATCAAGCATAAACTCAAGGCCTAAAAATACTAAGTTTTCTTCATAATCTTCGTTTTCTGTTGCGATTTCTTTGAAAGCAAAAGCCAGAACTCTATATCCTTTGCTTGAAATTTCTTCTTTTTCTTTTATGACTTTTTCTTTATATTGCTGAGTTAATTTTTTCACATCGCCGTTTATTAGAATTTTAGAACACTTGCTTAAAATAATTTCTGTTGCTCCTTTTGAAAAAATATATTTTTTGCCGTTATTTTTCACAACCACAGACATCATTTTTCTGTCAGAAGAAAAAGGAATCTCATCGATTCTTTTATATTCTTTCGACAATTCTTGTTTTTTAAAACCAAATTCTTCTGATAGTTTTAGTATTGCTTTTTCTGTTTCATCTCCCAATAAATTTTCGCCGTCTTTCGTGGTCATAATATCAACATCGTTGCACAGGGCGCCTGCCAGAAGCATTTTTTCTGCATCTTCCCTTGAAAACTCACCTTTATAAAGTGTTTTAAATGGCAAAGATATGCCTTTTACTTCCATTTCGTCTTTTGTTATTGTGCCTGTTTTGTCAGAGCATATTACATCAACAGATCCTAGTGTTTCAATAGCGCTTAACTTTCTTACAACAGCGTTTTTCTTTGCCAGAACACGCGCTCCTCTCGCCAAGCTTAAAGTTAAAACAGCAGTTAGACCTTCTGGAATAGCAGCAACTGCCAAAGAAATTGAAATCAGCAAAGATGTAATAATGTCGTATTTAATTATGGCTATTATAAAAATTAAAGAGGCTATAAAGATAATTATATAAAGCAGTGCTTTGCTTAATTTTTCTATTTCTATTTGAAAGCCGCTTTTTGTTTCTTCTATGTCCTGCAATTTTTGTGATAATTTTCCTATTTCTGTTTGCATACCAATTGCATGAACTTTAGCAAAAGCCTTCCCTTCTTTTACTAATGTTTTGGCGTAGCATTTATCGCCTTTTGTTTTATAAACATCTTCTGGCTCTCCTGTTAAAATTGATTCGTCTATTTTAAGGTTAAAAGATTCTAAAATTTCACAATCTGCTGGGACAATATCTCCTTCATTTAGTAGCACAATATCTCCAATAGTAACCAAACCAACATCTATTATTTTTACTTTCCCCTCCCTTATTACTTTTATTTTTGGCGTCGAAATTTTTTGGAGTGCTTCTATTGTTTTTTCTGCTTTGTATTCTTGTAAAAATCCTGCAACTCCTGAAATTATTACTATTAGCAAAATAAATATAGGTTCAAGATAATTTCCCTCTCCCTTGAAATAATTTATGCCGAAAGATATAAAAACAGTCGTTATTAAGATTAAAAGCAGGGGAGAGGTAAATTGGGAAATGAAAAGTTTTAAAACAGAAACTTTTTTTACAGCTTCAAGTTGATTTTTGCCGTATTTTTGCAGGTTTTCCTGCGCTTGCTTTTCCGATAGGCCTTTATAGTTCATTTGTTTTTATTTTTCTTAAAATTAGTGAAAATATCAAACGAACTCCTACGGCAAAGAAAATGTCTGCCGAAACCAACAAAGAAAATAGGTTATCTTGTATAAGTTTGTTGTTAAACATTAATTGTATTACGATAAGGCCTGTGCTAAAGTTTACCATAGTTCCTGTTGCGACCACCAAAATTTCTTTGTTGCTTAATGTTTTCTTAAAAATGCTAGCAATCGGAAGGAATTTTCCAAAACTTACCAATAATATCGAAATAATTAACACGGGCAGCAATTCTATTTTAAAGTATTGTGGGTTAACTTGATAGCCAACATTTATAAAGAAAAAGGGAGCAAACATTCCATAGGTTATTAATTTTAACTCTTTTTCTACGAATTGGAGCTTTTCTTTTGTGATAAGGTTTCTTGCTATAATGCCAGCCAACAAAGTTCTCAAACCTCCAGCATCTACTAAATTTACTATTCCAACTAATACAAATATCAGTCCCATTAACACGATAAACATTGATTATACCGGCAGAATGCTAAGCATTTTTCTTTCTTTTGAAGAAAATCTGAGAAGCAAAAGCGATATTCCCCCTAGTAAAATTAAGTATATTATTAAGCTTGTTTGCGTTTGTTCAAGCCCAACAGAAGACAAAAAGGAAATTACCAAATTCATTCGCTCTGCTACAATAAGTATAACAATGACAAAGTTTTAGAGCAAGCGTATTGAAAAAGTGATAAATAAAGTCGTTAAATTTACAGAATACATAACTGGCAATAGAGATTTTAAAAAATTAGAAGCTCTTAATGTATTAAATCTGATCAATAGTTCTGACTACAATTTAAATTTATATAAAGGAATCTTAGCTGTTCATTATTTTTTAAGGTTTGGTGAATTTCCAAATAGCAACCTTGAAAAATTAAAAATAGACGAGAATTTTCTAAAACTCTTTTCGTTTTTAGTTTTTAAAGGAAGACGCTTTACTTCCTCCTGAAAAATTAGTAGACGTATTTTTAAATATGGTCGGGGTGCTGGGAGTTGAACCCAGGCCGCATGCTCCCAAAGCATGCATACTACCGTTATACGACACCCCGAGTAATCAGTTTTATTTTGTATTTTTTATTTTACACAAAATATTGTTGTAGTCAAAGCGAGTTTTGGGTATTATTAAATATTAGTTATATAATATGAAAATAAAAACAGGTATAATATGTGATCATTGCGGTTTAAAGTTTTGGCAGTGTCCGAATATAGTTTTTGGGATAATTGGAATAATTACCTTAATTTCTCTTCTAACAGTTTATAATTTTGCCATAAATGTTTTGCCACCTGATATTGTTATAATAATAATGTCAGGATTGTCTATTTTTTTACTTGTTATTTCGTTTGTGGTTTCAAAGAGTTTAGAATATTTTGCAAGGGCTTATAAATTAAAATCAGAATTTATTAATATACTTTCGCATCAAATAAAATCTCCTTTATCTAATATACAATGGGCTTGCGAAATAATTGAATCTGGGAAAATAGGCAGTGTTTCTGAAAAACAACGAGGATATATAGATGAAATAAAAGAGAGTATAGTAAGGTTAAAAAAGTTTATAGATAATGTCATTTTGATTTCAAAAACAGAAAGTTTGGTAAAGAACAAGGCATTAAACTTGGAGCTTTTAAGTTTGAAAGATTTAATTCAAGATGTTTTAAGAGAGTTTCAGAGTTTAGCAGAAAGGCAAAAAGTTTCTGTTGTTTTTGACGCAAATCAAGATGATGTTAAAATTAAAACAGACACGTTTCTTTTGAAAGAAGTCTTAAAGTCAGTGTTGGAGAACGCTATTATTTATTCTAATGAAAATGGCAAGGTAATTGTGAGGTTTTATCAAAATTTAGGAAATGTTTTTGTCGAGATAAAAGATAATGGTATAGGAATACCAGAGGACGAGAAAAAATATATTTTTGAGGAGTTTTTTAGAGGGAGTATTGCAAAAACTAAGTTTGTTGGTGGAAGTGGGTTAGGTCTTCCTTTAGCAAAAAATGTTATGAAAGCATTAAGAGGTGATATTAGCTTTAAATCAAAAGAAGGAAAGGGGTCGACATTTTTTATAAAAATACCAAAGAATATTTAGAATAATGAAAAAAATTTTATTAATAGAAGATGAAAGGAATTTACATAAAGTTTTAAATGATTATTTGCAGGGCGAAGAAATTGAAATTATAAGCGCTTTTGATGGAGAAGAGGGTATAAAAAAGGCAAAAGAATTAAAACCTGACGTTGTAATTTTAGATTTAGTATTGCCAAAGATACAAGGAATGGATGTTTTAAGGGAGTTAAAGAAAGATGAAGTAACTAAACATATTCCAATTATAATTTTTACAAATTTGCACGATTTCAACGCCATTCAAGAAAGTGTAGAGTGTGGTGTTAATTGTTATCTTTTGAAAAGCGATTACAAGATAGAGGATCTTTTAAAAAGAGTAAAGCAGGTTATTAAATAACATATGAAAACATTAATAGAACAAGAACAATTAGAATCTTTTTTAATAGATTCTGGTTTAGTAACCAAAGAAGTTTTAGAAAAAGCAAAAGAAAAGGCTTTGAAATCTAATAAAAGTTTGGAAGATGTTTTGCTTGAAGATAAAATTGTGGCTCAGGAAAATTTAACAAAACTTAAGGCCTATATTTTAGGCATACCATTTGTTAATTTAGAAAAAGAAAAAGTACCAGAAAAAATTTTAAAATTGATACCTGAAAATGTTGCGAGAAGATATAATGTTGTGCCTTTTAAACTTGTTGGCAATAATTTAGAAGTTGCTATGTTAGATCCTCAAGATTTAAGAATAATAGATTTTGTTAAGAAGATTACGGATCTAAATATAATTCCTCGCTTAACTACAAAAGAATCAATTAAAAATGTTTTAAAACAATATGAAGGAACTTTAAAAGAAGAATTTGAAAACTTAATTGAAAAAACAGAAGAGGGGGAGATAGTTTCTGTTAAAGAAGGAGGAGAGAAAATAAGTAAATCAGAACTTCAAAAAACAGCAGAAGAATTTCCAATAATAAAACTTGTAGATACTATATTAAAACATGGAATAGTTCAGAGCGCTTCTGATATACATATAGAGCCAACAGAAAAAGATGTTATTGTTAGATATAGAATAGACGGCGTTTTAAGAGATGCAATGGTTTTGCCGAAATCTTTGGCTTCTGGTATTGTGGCGAGAATTAAAGTTTTATCAAACTTAAAACTTGATGAATATAGATTACCGCAAGACGGCCGTTTTAAAGTTGAAACACCAGAGTATAGTTATTCTGTTAGGGTTTCTATTCTGCCTGTTACCACAGGAGAAAAAGTCGTAATGAGGCTTTTGCCAGAATCTACTAAACCTTTGAAATTAGAAGAATTGGGTTTTTGGGGAGTATCTTTAGAAAGGGTAAATATGGCTCTAACAAAAACAGCAGGACTTATTTTAGTTACAGGGCCAACAGGTTCTGGTAAAACAACTACTCTTTATTCAATGCTTCATATTTTAAACACACCAGAAGTTAATATATCTACATTAGAGGATCCTGTTGAGTATAGAATGCCAAGAATAAATCAAAGTCAAATAAGGCCAGAAATAGGCTTTACTTTTGCGAATGGTTTAAGAGCGTTGGTAAGGCAGGACCCTGATATTATTATGGTTGGTGAGGTAAGAGATACAGAAACAGCAATGCTTTGTGTTAACGCTGCTTTAACAGGGCACTTAGTTCTGTCAACTTTGCATACAATTAATTCATCTGGTGCTATCACTCGTTTAATTCATATGAATGTGGAACCGTTTTTGTTGGCTTCTACAGTAAATATTGTTATAGCTCAAAGACTTGTAAGGAAACTATGCGCAAAAGAAGAGTATAGTCCTAGCCAGGAATTGATAGATAACATTTCCAATTATTTAGATATTAAAAGATTAGAAAGCCTTTTAGTCCAAGAAAATATAATTAAGAAAGGTCAAACAATAAAAGATGTGAAGTTTTATAGACCTAAAGGAACAAAAGAGTGTCCTGATGGTTATAAAGGAAGAATTGGAATATTCGAGGTTTTAGAAATTACAGACGAAATAAGAGATTTAATTGTTAAAAAAGCAGATGCCACCGATATTGAAAAGGTTGCTTTGCAACAGGGAATGATAACAATGATAGAGGATGGTTTTATAAAAGCAGCAAAGGGTATAACTTCAGTGGAAGAGGTTTTAAGAGTTATAACGCAATAAAGTTTATGGTGGTTAATAAAAGCAGTATAATGTCAGCCTTTATATCTTTTTTATCCTCTTCTTTGCCAGTGGTGTTGGTTTTAATTAGAGGGGCAAGCGTATCATCTGCATTATATATAGGTAAAGAAAAGAAAGTTTACGGCATAAGTTTATTGAAAGATAAACATTTTCAAAAAACATTTGCCAGAAGTATTTTGATATTTTTAATTTTTTATCTTATATTTGAAATTATATGGGAAGTTTTTGGATAAAATTAGGATTTTACAATCAAAACTAAATTATTAAATTTATGAAAAAAAATAAAAATACAAAAAATAATAATAACGAAAAATGCGTTCCAGAAGCTTTTTTGCCTCCTCAAAAAGAAGACTTTCGTAATACTGTTTATTGGAGAATTTTTAGAATAATGGCAGAGTTTATAGAAGGATTTCAGTTTATCGCAGATGTTAGAAAATCAGTTGCTTTTTTTGGGTCAGCGAGAATTGATGAAAAGAATAAATACTATCAGAAAGCAAAAGAATTGGCTTTTAGGCTTTCTAAGAGCGGTTACTCAATAGTTACAGGAGGAGGACCTGGCATTATGAGGGCTGCGAATGAGGGCGCTTATATGGCAAAAGGGGATTCAATAGGGTTAAATATACAATTGCCAAAAGAACAGGTTGTTAATAAGTTTGTTAAAAAAGCAATAGGGTTTCATTATTTTTTTGTGAGAAAGGTCATGTTTTCTTTTGCATCTGATATTTATGTTTTTTTCCCTGGAGGGTATGGTACATTAGATGAGTTTTTCGAAATGATAACTTTGGTGCAGACCAATAAAAGGCCAGGGCCTGTGACAATAATAGTTTTTGGGAAAGATTATTGGAGTGGACTAATTGAATGGATTGATAAAAAAGTTTTAAAAGAATATAAAGCAATATCTCCAGAAGATTTGAAAATTTTTAAACTTGTTGATTCTGTTGATGAAGCTTTTAAGATAATTAAAGAAGCAAAATACAAATACGATTTTTAAAGCCACTTTTTGAGGATAAATATAACAAGAGATAAAAGAGACACAAAAAATATAATTAGCACCACAATAATAAAAGCGAAAGGACTTTGCTGTAAAGGTAAACTTAAGTTCATTCCATAAATACTTGCTATCATTGTTGGGATTGTAAAGATAATTGTGATCGCCGTTAAAAACTTTATTGTTTTGTTAAGGTTGTTTTGCATTATTGTAGAGTATGATTCCCTTGCGTTAACTATACTCTTTAACAAAAGGTTCGTTCTTTGTAAAAGCTGTTTGTTTGATATAAAAAGATCTTCTATTAAATCTTTATCGGCTTCGTATAAAGAAAAATATTTTCCCGAAAGGACATTTTCTAACATAAGCTCGTTGGCATTCAAAGAAGAATAAAAGTCATTTAAAATTCTCTCAAATTGAACAAATCTTACAATATCTTTGTTGTCTATTTTTTCCAAGTTAATTGCTACATTTCTCATTGCCTTTTCTATGCCAGCTATAAATTTTGAGTAATCATTATTTATTTCATAAAATATTTGAACTAGCAACTTTATTTTTTGTGTTGTATAAAACTTTATTTTATCATTTTTAAATTTATCTAATAAAATATTTTTTTTTGCCAGACAATGTTAATATAAAATTATTGTGTAC
Organism: bacterium HR34; assembly: GCA_002923395.1. NCBI lineage: Bacteria > bacterium HR34. The sequence continues at coordinate 14,748 of BEIK01000006.1, forward strand.
TGCTATTAAAAAAGGAACCGTAAAAACATCATTATTTTCTGCGATAGGCAGTCTTGTGATAATATAAATTATTCCTTGTTCGAATTCTAACCTTGGAACTTCATGGGGGTCTAAGACATCTTTTAGTAAACTTTTTTCTAAAGGAAAATTTTTCACAATATGTTTTAATTCGTCTTCTGTTGGATTTTCAACATTAACCCATATGCCTCTTTTTTCCCAAGGTTTATCATTTTCTTGAAGTTTTATTAGGTTTTTTTCTTTTATTGTTTTGTAGAAATATTGAATCATACTCTTTGTTTTTTTTGGATAACTTTAGTTATAAGTAAATAGATGTCAAGATATATTTTATCATATTTTGATTTTTCTTTCTTATTTTGATATTTTATTTATATATTCAATTTATTAAGCCCCCGTAGTTCAATGGATAGAACACGGGCCTTCTAAGCCTGAAATGCAGGTTCGATTCCTGCCGGGGGCGCCGAGCGAAGCGAGGCGAACATGGCAGGTAAGAACCCACAGAGGGGGTCGGGGAGATTGGGTATCTCCCCGTGAAGGAAAATAGCTCCGACTTAAAGTCGCAGCGCAAGAAACCGTGGGTTTCTTGGAAGCAAACTTAGTTTGCGACAGGTCCGCTTCGTGCCGGAAGCGTCCTATCATTCGATAGGGCAGGCCCCGTCATTCGATAGGGTAAACGCCGACGCAAGGGAGGAGCGAGTTTATATATTTTATAAAGCAAAACAACTAAAAAATAACCTGGGCCGGTAGCTCAGTTGGTAGAGCGCCGCTATGGCATGGCGGAGGTCAGGGGTTCAAATCCCCTCCGGTCCACAAAATTAATACAAATTATGCTAAAGTAATTATATGGCCATCGTTCAAGATCAGGCTACAAGAATTCCCTTTAAAATGCACTGTTGGAGAATTCGGATGCTAAGTTTCTTTTATAAACTATAATCTATAGCGCTTGTAAAACATATGAAAAACATAAAATACGATATTTTATTAGATATAGATTTTAATAACTTTGTTTTTAAGGGGAAAGAAAAAATATTTTTTGACACAGAGAAAGGAGAGGAGGTAATTTATCCAAACAGTGTTGCTTTAGATATTAAAAAAGTTTTGCTAAACGGGAAAGAAATAGATTTTTATTTAAAAGAGGGCAAAATAGTTTTATCTGAAAACTACAAAGAAGGCGGCAATGTGTTAGAAATAGATTTTTCAGGAAAATTAAGAGATGATTTAACAGGGCTTTATTTGAGTAGGTATACAGACGACAATAACAAAGAAAGATACATTGCCACAACTCATTTTGAGCCCGTAGACGCAAGAAAGGCTTTTCCTTGTTTTGATAAGCCAGACAAAAAAGCAAAATTCAAGATATCTCTTTTAATAGATAAGAACTTTAAAGCAGTTTCTAATACTTTACCAGAAAAAGAAGAAATTTCAGATGATAAAAAATTAGTAGTTTTTAAAGAAACTCCTTTAATGTCAACATATTTGGTTTATATTGGGGTTGGAGATTTTGATTTTTTAGAAGATGAATACAGACCTGCTTTATCATCAAACAGAAATGTTTTGTTAAGAGTAGTTGGCGTAAATGGAAAATCAAAATATGGAGAAAAAGCATTATATTACTGCAAAAAAACCTTAGAGTATTTGGAAAATTATTTTGGAATAGAATATCCCTTAGAAAAACTTGATTTACTTTCTATTCCTGATTTTTCAGTTGGTGCCATGGAAAACTGGGGAGCAATAACATTTAGAGAGAATTTACTTTTATTTGATAAAGAAAAAAGTTCGAAAGTAACAGAGCAGAGAATAGCAATTGTTTTATCGCATGAGTTGGTGCACCAGTGGTTTGGCAATTTAGTTACTATGAAATGGTGGGATGATTTATGGCTTAATGAGAGCTTCGCAACCTTTATGGCTTATAAAGCGATTGATAGTTATAAAAAAGAATGGAATGTTTTTGAAGATTATCTTCTTTATGAAACTTTTGGAGGGAAAGATTTTGACAGCAAAAAAACCTCTCACCCAATAAAAGTTAGCATAGAAAATGAAAGTCAAATAGAAGGTATATTTGATGAGATTTCTTATAACAAAGGAGGAAGTGTTTTAAGACATATTGAGGAATTTATTGGAGAAGAAAATTTTATGATGGCTTTAAGGGATTATTTGAATAATTTTAAATATTCTAACGCTTCTGCAAGTGATTTATGGCAAAGTTTTGCGAAATACAACAAAGATATATTAGAAGTGATAGAAGATATGGTAAACAAAGTCGGTTTTCCAAGAATTAGGTACGAGGTTTTACAAGATGAAAATTTAAACTACAAAATTTCACAAGAAAGATTTTTAAAAACAGGCGAAAAAGATGAAAATTTATACAATGTGCCATTAGTTGTTAGGCTTGAAGATAGCGAAATTCACAAATTAGTAATGAAAAGTAAGGAAGTTGAAACAAGTTTTAACAAAAAACCTTTATATTTTAATGTCAATGGAGCAGGGTTTTATTTAGTTGATAATTTTATTAACAAAAATGATTTTGAAAAATTGAATTCCCTTGAAAAACTTTCTTATGTAGATGACATATATCTAAAAACAAAAAGTTGCGAATTGAAAGTAGAAGATTTTATTAATTATCTTGACGAACTTTTAAATGGTGAGAGCAATTCAACGGTTTTGTATTATTATTTATATTGTCTTTTAGGTTTTTGGGTTTTTCTTGATAAAAAAATAATTGTTGAGAGCGCCAATAAAACAGCAGAAAAAATTGTAAACATTCTTGGCTTCGAAACAAGGGAGGAAGATAATTTCTTACATACAACATCAAGAAAACTCGCTGTGTTATGGCTTGGTTTGTTAGGAGATGAAAGAGCAAAAGAAAAGGCTTTTAATTTATTCAATAAATACATAAAAGGTGATAAGTTTGATAAAGATTTATTGCAGGCTGTTTTTCCAATAGTTTTGGTGCAAAATCCAGAAAGCTATAATTTGATTTTCGATAGATATTTAAAGAGTAAACTTCAAGAAGAAAAATCAATTTTAATGCAGGCCTTTTTGTTTTGCAAAGACATTAATATAACAAATAAGATTTTAGAGAACGCTAAAAACAATAACATTATAAAACTTGGAATGTTGCCTTATTTATTTAATCCATTGGCCTTAAAAGACGAAAACATAAAAAACAAAGTATTAGAATGGATATTTGATAACTGGGATTATTATAGTAAAAATGTTATGATAACAGAAAAAATTTTCAAACTAACCATACCTTTATTAGGAGTTTCCAATTACGAGAAAACAATTAAGTTTTTAGAAGATAAAGAAAAGGTGCCATCTTTTGAAAAACAAATGAAGGAGTTTAAAGAGGAGGTTGAAATAAATATGAGATTTGTTAAATACAACTCTTAATTTCTTTTAATATTTCTATCGTTTTTTTTTATTGCGCCCTTGCCAGGATTTTTCAAGTTGTGGAAGATTATATCTCTTGATACAGGAAAAATTATTTTATTTTTCCTTTCTTTACAATTACCTGATACGATGCTCCTTTTTTGTATCTTTATTTATTTCTGGAGACATCGGCATTCTTTCCATAGGATTTTTTATTTATAGTATTATAGCAGAATTTGTGATAAAATAAATTAAAGTAAATAATATGCCTAGAAATAATTTGAAAATAAAAGTTTTTTCAGGGAACTCAAATTTAGGTTTAGCAAATGAAGTTGCGAAAAAGTTAAATATAAAATTAGGAGAAGTTGAAATTACAAAATTTCCAAATTCCGAAAAGAGGATAATGGTCAAAGAAGATGTGAGAGATAAAATTTGTTTTTTAATACAATCATTTTCAAATCCGACAGATGAAAACATAATGGAATTTTTGCTTTTTTGCGACGCTCTTAAAAGGAGTGGAGCTGAGAAAATAATAGCGATTATTCCTTATTTCGGCTACGCAAGACAAAATATGCAATTTAGAGAAGGTGAGTGTATATCGGCAAATGTTGTTGCGAGGCTTTTGAGTTTGTATGTAGATAAAATAATTACTGTTGACATTCATGATCCAACAACAGAAGGATTTTTTAATATTCCTTTGACAAACTTAAAACCATATGAAGTTTTTTATAATGAGGTTAAAAAAATTGCACATATAAGTAAAGTTTGTATTGTTTCGCCAGACAGCGGAGGGGTAAAAAGGGCAAGAGAATTTGGGGAAGTGATTTTTAGAAAAAACTTTTTCCCAATGGCAGTTGTTGATAAAAAAAGAGACAGGCAGGCTGTTGGCAAGGCAGAATCATATGATGTTTTTGGCGATGTAAAAAATAAAGTTGTTTTTATAATAGATGATATATTAAGCAGTGGAGGAACCTTGAGAAGAGCGTGCGATATTTGTTTGGAAAAAGGCGCTAAAAAAGTTTTTGCTTTTGTTACTCATCATGATTTGGTTGATGGCGTGCTTGAAAAACTTTTAAACTGCAAAATAGAAAAAATTTTTACAATAAACACAATTGCTGATATATGGGGGTTGAAAGATAAGAAAATTTTCAAAGAATTATCTGCAGCAGAGTTAATAGCGCAAGAAATTAAAAAATACTATTAATTTTAAAACCATGGAAAAGCACAAAAATGCATACATTCTTTGGTTTAAAGACATTACTTACAAGGATATATCTTTGGTTGGTGGTAAAAATGCGTCTCTGGGAGAAATGTATTCTAATCTTTCAAAAAAAGGAATAAATGTTCCTAATGGTTTTGCCATAACTTCTGATGCTTATTGGCGATATTTAGAGCACAACAATCTTTTAGAAAAACTTAAAAAAGTTTTTTCAAGTTATAAAAAAGGTGATGTTAAAAGTTTAAGAGAAACCGGTAAAAAAGCGAGGAGTTTAATAATGAAAGGCGAAATTCCAGAAGATTTAAAAAAAGAGATTATAAGAGCCTACAAAGAGTTGTCGGTGCGATACAAACAAAAATTTACTGACGTGGCTGTTAGAAGTTCTGCTACAGCAGAGGATTTACCAACTGCGTCTTTTGCAGGCCAGTTTGAAACATTTTTAAATGTAAAAGGAGAAAAAGAATTGATTGACACCGTGAAAAAATGTTTTGCCTCTATGTTTACAGACAGAGTAATATCTTACAGGGAAGAGCACAATTTCTCTCACTTTGATGTTGCAATATCAGTTGGCGTTCAAAAAATGGTAAGATCTGATAAAGCGTGTTCTGGGGTTATGTTTACTTTGGACACCGAAACAGGTTTTAAAAATGTCGTTTTAATAAACGGAATATGGGGGCTTGGTGAGAATATTGTAAAAGGAAGAGTTATTCCAGATGAGTTTATTGTTTTTAAAGAAACTCTTAAAAAAGGTTTTAAACCAATAGTTGATAAAAAACTTGGCTTTAAAGATAAAAAATTAATTTATAAAGGAGTTGGCGTAAAAGAAATTTCAACTTCTAAAAAAGAAAAAGAGAGTTTTGTTTTAAATGACGAAGAAATTTTAACTCTTGCGAAATATGCTGTTGCTATAGAAGATTATTATTCTAAAAAGAATGGAAAATGGATACCTCAGGATATAGAATGGGCAAAAGACGGAATAACAAAAGAATTGTTTATAGTTCAGGCAAGACCAGAAACAGTTCATTCGCAGCAAAAAGTTTTATCTTATAAAGAATATAAAATTGAATCTAAAAGAGCAAAAGTTTTATTAAAAGGGATTTCTGTAGGAGAGAAGGTTGCTTATGGAAGGGCAAGGGTAATTAAAAATATAAATAAAATAACAGAATTTAAAGAAGGAGAAATTTTAGTCATACCATTAACAACTCCAGATTGGGAACCTGTTATGAAAAAGGCAGCAGGTATAATAACAGATAGAGGTGGAAGAACTTCTCATGCTGCGATTGTTTCAAGAGAATTGGGAGTGCCAGCCATAGTTGGAACTCAATATGCAACTCAGAAAATAAAAACAGGCGACATTGTTACTTTAGATTGCACTAGTTATGAAGGTAAGGTTTTAAAAGGAAAAGTTAAGTTTTCTGTAAAAGAATACAAAATTGATAGAATTCCAAAAATGAAGACAAATATAATGGTAAACATTGGCGAGCCTGATTTAGCTTTTAAGTATTCGTTTTTACCTGTTAAAGGAGTTGGTTTGGCAAGAGAGGAGTTTATAATTGCAGAGAAAATAAAAGTCCACCCCTTGGCCTTGGTTAATTCTAAAAAAGGAAAAGAGTTTTTTGTTGATAATTTGGCAATGGGTATAGGTAAGATAGCGTGCGCTTTTTATCCAAAAGAAGTTATAGTTAGATTTTCAGATTTTAAAACCAATGAATACAGAAAATTAAAATACGGAGAAAAGTTTGAGCAAATAGAAGAAAACCCAATGCTTGGTTTTAGAGGCGCTAGCAGGTATTATGATAAAAGTTTTAGAAAAGCTTTTGAAATGGAATGTCTGGCAATTAAAAAAGTTATAGACGATTTTGGGTTAAATAATGTTTCTGTTATGATCCCATTTTGTAGAACTCCTGAAGAGGGTGCAAAAGTTTTAGATATTATGAAACAATTCGGCTTGTTTAAAGGAAAACTTAAAGTCTATGTAATGTGCGAAATACCATCTAATGTTTTACTTGCAAAAGATTATCTTAAAATTTTTGATGGTATGTCTATTGGTTCTAATGATTTATCCCAGTTGGTTTTAGGTATGGATAGAGATAATTCAAAAATAGCGCATATAGCAGACGAAAGAAACGAAGCAGTAAAAATTATGATTAAACAGGTTATAAAAGTTTGTAAAGAGAATAATAAATATGTTGGAATTTGCGGCCAAGCGCCTTCAACATTTTTAGATTTTGCAAAGTTTTTAGTGGAAGAAGGGATAGATTCAATTTCTTTGAACCCAGACGCAGTTTTAAAGTTTATGTTTTCTTTTAAGTAAGTTTTGTTATAATATTAATAATTGTTAATTTTAATTGTTAATTAAAAAATTAGTATGGAAGAAAATTTAACCAAAAATAATAACGAAAATCAAAATCAGCAAGAAAACCGAACCGCAGAAAAACAACCAGAAAAAAAGATCGTTGCAAAAAAGATTAAATTTTATATGAAAATTTTTTTAATCGTTGTTTTAATTGGCATTGTTGCTTATGTTTATTATATTGTTAGTAAAGCCAATAACTTGGCAGAAGAGTCAGAGAAGGTCATAGAGCATGCAAAACAGTATGATTTTATAATTAATGAAATTAGAAAAGAAAGAGATAAATGCGCCACTCTTCTTGCACCATCAGGTCAGGAAACAGACTTAGGGACATTTAAATATTGTGAGAAGTTTATTGAGTGGTCAAATAGATTCCAAAAGTAGTTTATGCACCCAATTTACAGCAAGAAGGATACCTTTTCTAAAAAAGCAAAAGAAAAGAATTATCCAGCAAGATCAGTTTTCAAACTTCAAGAGATAAATAAAAAATTCAAAATAATAAAACCAGGGACCACAGTTCTTGATTTAGGAGCAAGTCCTGGCTCGTGGACAATGTATTGCGCAGAAGAGTTAAAAGGTAAGGGAAAAATTGTGGCAGTTGACATAAAGGATATAAAAAATGATATTCTTAAAATTAAAAATATAGAGTTTTATAAAATGTCGATATTTGATGATAAAATTTTTAATTTAGGGGAGTTTGATGTTTTGCTTTCTGATGCGGCCCCAAATACTACCGGAATTAGAGAAGTTGATCACGCAAGGCAGATAGAATTGGTAAAAAGAGTTATAGAAATTGCGAAAACTAATCTAAAAAGAGGAGGAAATGTTGTTTGTAAGGTATTTGAAGGTGCAGAAATGAGAAATATAATTAATGAATTTAAAAAACTATTTAAAAAGGCTTTATTGTACAAACCAGAAGCATCAAGAAAAGAGAGTAGGGAAATTTATTTAATAGGACTTAAAAAAATATGAATGCTTTTACGAAATTAAGAAACTATAAAATAGAACAAAAAATAAAAGAAGATCTTTTTGAGAAAGCCAAAAAAGTTTTAGATGAAAATTGGGTTGAGCTTCCAAATGGATTAGGTTATACGAGGCCAGCTGACAAACTTTATCCTTTTCAATGGAATTGGGACTCAGGATTTACTGCTTATGGTTATTGTCATTATGATATTGAAAAAGCAATAAAAGAAATGGATTCTTTGTTTTTTGGGCAGTGGAAGAATGGTTTTTTGCCAAGTATAGTTTTCCATATACCAAGCGTGAATTATTTTACAAACGCTGAATTTTGGAATGTTAAAAAAGTTACAGATCAAGCGCCAAACGTTGACACATCTGGAATATCTCAACCACCTGTGCACGCTCTTGCTATATGGCATATTTACAAAAAACTATTAGAAAAAGATTATAAAAAAGCAATAAAGTTTTTAGAAGAATATTATCCTCGCCTTTTTAAACTTCATAAGTACTACTTAGAAAAAAGAGATCCTGAAGGAACAGGTTTAGTTACTATTTACCATCCTTGGGAATCTGGTTTTGACAATTCTCCAAGATGGGACGAGATTTTAAGTAGAATAAAAGTTGATAAAGATGACATTCCTCCATATAAACGTCACGATATTAATGTTGTTGATAAAAAATATAGGCCATCTGACGAAGATTACGATAAATATGTTTACCTTGCTATACTTCTTAAAAACAATGGTTATGAAGATGAAAGAATATATAGAGATCATCCTTTCAGAATAAAAGATAAAGTTTTTTCAACTATTTTGTACATAGCCAACAAAAGATTGCTGGCAATGTCAGGTATTCTAAAAACAGGAGACGATAATGAAATAAAAGAGTGGATGAGGAGGTTTGAGTTTAGTTTTTATCATATTTTGTGGAATGAAGAAGATAAGCTTTGCTATGATTTTGATTTGACAATTCACAAACAAATTAAAATTAAATCAGTAGACTCTTTGCTTCCTGTTATTTTAGCTGGCATATTCCCAAGAAGTAAAATTAAACAACTGGCATACCACTTAGATTCTGTTAACTTTTGCGGTAAGAATATGTGCAAGGTCAAACTTCTACCTTCTTTAGACATAAGAGATGAAAGATTCTCTCAGTATTTGTATTGGAGGGGGCCAATATGGATAAATGTTAACTGGTTAATATGGAAGGGATTTATGGAGTATCAATTAAAAGAAAGAGCAAGAGATTTTCAAATTCATATATTAAATCTTGTTAACAGAGAAGGTTTTTGGGAATATTATTCTCCTTTAACAGGCAAAGGGTTGGGCGCTGATAATTTTTCTTGGACCGCCGCTTTAACAATTGATTTGTTGAATCACTTGTAAAAATATGTATTTTTCTTGCGATGTTGGAGCAACCAAAACAAGGATAGGTTTTTCAAGGGATTGTAAAAAAATTGAAAATATTATAATTAAAAATACGCCAAAAAATTTTAATGATGGAGTTAACAATATAGTTGGCAGTATTTTAGATATTTTAGCGCACCAAAAAACTAAAAAGATAAGAGGTGTTATTTTGGGTGTGCCGGGTCTTTTGGATAAAGAAAAGATAAAAATAAAAAAAGCACCAAATTTGCCCTTGTGGCAAAACAAACCTATTAAAAAGTATTTAGAAAATAAATTAAGAACAAAAGTTTTTTTGGAAAATGATACTGCTTTAGTTGGTTTAGGAGAGGCTGTTTATGGCGCTGGCAAAGGATACAAAGTTGTTTCTTATCTAACAATAAGCACAGGAGTTAACGGAGTTAAAATTGAAAACGGCAAAATAGACGAAAATGTTTTTGGTTTTGAATTAGGACATCAAGTTTTGGCAATAGAGAAAAACAAACCTGTTTATATTGAAAGATTGATAGGAGGAAGATGGTTAAAAGAAAAATATAAAAAAGAACCATATAATATAAAAGATAAAAAAGTTTGGCAGGAGGTTGAGAAGAATGTTGCAATTTTAGTGAACAACGCCATAGTTCATTGGTCGCCAGAGTGCGTAATTCTTGGCGGTTCTATAACAAAAAGTTTAAATATTAACAATGTTAGAAATATAGTTAAAGAAATTTGCATATTTCCTAGATTGCCTTACATTTTAAAATCTAAATTTTCTGATGTGGCAGGTATTTATGGTGGCCTTTATTTTCTTTATAAAAATGATAGGTGTTCTTTATAACATTAGAAGTATTTTTAATACAGCGTCTATCTTTAGGAGTTCAGATGCTCTTTGTTTGGAAAAATTATATCTTGTTGGTTATACGCCAGAGCCTGTAAATAAATTTGGAAGGGAGGTTGAAAAATTTAAAAAAGTGTCTCTTGGAGCAGAAAAAACAGTTCCTTGGGAGAAGAAAAAAGATATAATAAAACTAATTAAAAAATTAAAAAAAGAAGGATATAAAATTTTGTCTTTGGAGATAACAGATAAAGCAATTCCTTATTTTGAGTATTACCCAAATAATGATAAAATAGCATTAATTGTTGGCAATGAAATTGATGGCCTTCCTAAAAAAGTTTTAGATAATTCAGATAAAGTTTTGTATATTCCCATGAAAGGCAAAAAAGAATCTTTAAATGTTGCAATCGCTTTTTCTATAGTTGCCTTTCATTTAAAATATCGTAAAACAAAAAGATTATAAGTTAGGTAAAAAAATATGTCTTTGTCTATTGGAATAGTAGGTTTGCCAAATGTTGGGAAATCAACCCTTTTTAAGGCGTTGACAAAAAAGCAGGTTGATATAGCAAACTATCCTTTTTGTACAATAGAGCCTAATGTTGGAATAGTTGAGGTCCCAGATGAAAGGCTTTTGAGATTGGCGGATCTTTCCAAGTCGCAAAAAATAGTGCCAACCTTTGTGAAGTTTGTAGATATAGCAGGTTTGGTGCAAGGCGCTTCAAAGGGAGAAGGTTTGGGCAATAAATTTTTATCTCATATAAGAGAGGTTGATGCTATAGCGCATGTGGTTAGAGCGTTTGAAAATCCAAACATAATTCATGTTAACAAGAGCGTAGATCCTGAAAGAGACATTCAAATTATTGAGTCAGAACTTATTTTGGCAGATTTGGAAACTGTTGGTAGAAGAATTGAGGAATTGAAAAACAAAGCAAAATCAGGAGATAAAGAAACGCTAAAACTTTTAGAATTCACTCAAAAACTTCAAGATTGGTTAAACCAAGGAGAACTTGCAAAAGATTTTTCAGTTGAAGATGAAAAACTTAAAGAATATCTATCTCAAATGCACCTTTTAACATCAAAACCGATTATTTATGTTTTTAATGCGCCTGAAAATTATCATGTTCCAGATGACTTTAAAAACTCAGATTATGTTATTTTAGATATTAAAGCAGAAGAAGATATATTGGAAATGCCACCAGAGGAATTAAAAGAGTTGGGAGTAAGGAGCAATCTATATAAATTAATTAAAAAATCTTATAACATTCTTGGTTTAATAACTTTCTTTACAACAGGCGAAAAAGAAACAAGGGCATGGACTATTAAAAAAGGAACTACCGCAAAAAGAGCCGGCAGGGTAATACATTCAGATTTTGAAGAAAAATTTATTTGCGCTAATGTTATTTATTGGGAGGACTTAATTAAAGCCGGTTCTTTTGCAAGAGCAAGGGAATTGGGGCTTTTGAGAACAGAAGGAAAAGACTATATTGTAAAAGACGGCGATGTTATTGAATTTAAAATATAAAAATGGGGGTTGTTTTACATATATCAAGAGCAAGCGATCTTAAAAACAAAAAAGAAAGATTTTTGTATAGATTATTGGAGATATTTCCTGGTTTTTTGAGTTATGGAACATTTGCCTTGTTTGTTTTTTTATCTTTCTACAATCCTTTTTTTGTTGCTGTTTTTATAATTTTATTTGCTCTTTTTTGGTTTTTTAGGATGCTTCACTTTTCTTTTTATGTAAAGTATGGCTTTGATAGATTAAAAAACAATATAAAAATAAATTGGTATGAGAAACTTAAAAAATTAAATAACAGCGAAAAAATTTATCACTTAGTGGTTGTGCCATGCTATAAAGAATCTTACGAAATTTTAAAAGATACCATAAATTCAATTTATAAAGACAGTTTCCCAAATGAAAGAACGATAGTCTGCGTAACAGTTGAAGAGTTGGCAGAAGACAAAGAAAGAATTATTTCAAAACTAAAGGAAGATTTTGAAGGTAAATTTCTTAAATTTATAATAACAGTTCACCCAAAAGATTTGATGTGCGGGAAAGCGGCAAACGAGAATTGGGGAGCAAAAAAAGCAAAAGAGTTTATAGATAATATTTCAATACCGTATGAGAATATAATTTATACATCTTTGGATGCAGATACTATTGTTTCAGAGCATTATTTTTCTTGTGTTGCTTTTAAGTTTTTAACTTGTGAAAAACCTTTAAGGTCAGCATACCAACCAATACCATTTTTCTTAAACAATATTTTTGAAGTTCCTTTTTTCTCAAGGGTGTTCTCTTTCTCAGCGACGATGTGGAATATTAGATGCCAGGAGAGAGGGGACAAACTCATAACTTTTTCTTCTCACTCAATGCCTTTTAAAGCTTTAGTTGATGTTGGTTTTAAAACAGAAAAAGTTGTTTCTGACGATTCAAGAATATTTTTTCAATGTTTTTTTAAGTATGATGGCGATTGGAGAACAATTCCTCTTTTTTATCCTGTATCTATGGATTCAAATGCTGCTTCCAGTGCATGGAAAACTTTTATAAATATGTATAAACAACAAAGAAGATGGGCTTATGGTGTGACTGAAATACCATATTTTATTTTTAATAGTTTAAGAAATAAAAATATTCCGTTGCGCAAAAAAATTTCCTTTGCAATAGAATTAATTGAAGTTCATTGGACATGGGCAACTGCTCCAATATTAATTTTATCTTTGGGATTTTTGCCTGTGTATTTTGGCGGAGAGAATTTTACTCAAACAGTTCTTTCTTATAACTTGCCAAATGTAGTAAGTACAATAGTTAGATTTTCAATGGTGGGTATGGTTGTTTCGGCTCTGTTTAGCATTTTTATATTAATGGCAAAACAATTCAAACTTTCTTCTTGGAAGATGGGTCAGTTTTTTGCAGAGTGGATTATTACACCATTTCTTATGATATTTTTTTCTGCCCTTCCAGCGCTTGATGCTCAAGCAAGATTAATGTTAGGGCGTTATATGGGATTTTGGCCTACAGAGAAAGTTAGAAATAGAAAACACGATTAAATATGATTAAACAGAAAAAAATTCTTTTGCGTTTTGATAGGTGATTTCCTCGATTTTTTCTGGTTTCTCATTCTTAATTTCACCTATCTTTTGGATAACATATTCAAGAAAAATAGGTTCGTTTAATTTTTCGCCTTCTTGAGGAGGTGTGAGATAAGGAGCATCAGTTTCAATTAAAATTTTTTCAAGAGGAGTTTTTTTAATAATGTTCCCGAGCCAATCTAATTTAAAAATTAGACCATTAACTCCTATTAAATATCCATAACTTAAAACCCTTTCAAGTTCTTGTTCGTTTCCTGTGAAAGAGTGGCATACTGCTTTTTTTGGTCTTATTTCTTTTAGTGTTTCAAAAAGATATTTAAATCCAAGTCGGCAGTGGAAAATTACAGGCAAACTAAATTCTTCCGCTAATTTTAATTGTTTTATTAGTTCTTGTTTTTGTTTTTCCACGAAAGCAATTTTCTTGTTATTTGTTTTTGGTCTTCTCCACAAATCAAAACCAACTTCTCCTATGGCAACAACTTTTTTATTGTTTTTGATAAGTTCTCTATATTTATTTTCATCAAATCCATTTTCTTCTAAAAGCGAATAATCTTCCATTTTATCTAATGGCTGTTTAACTAAATCTGTTTTTATGTGCAGGGGATGTAGTCCAACAGAGCAATACATAAAATCGTGTTGAGAAATCAATTCCAAAGCCTTTTTGCTTGTTTCAAAGCAAGTTCCAACATTTACGAGTTTTACATTGTTATCTTTACACCTTTTTACAACTTCATCTCTTGTATTATTAAAAGCCGTAAACTGCAGATGACAATGAGAGTCGAATATCATATTTATTTTACTTAATTGTTAATTTTATTATAACTAAATATAGAATAATTATTAAATGTCCCCGTAGTTTAATTGGATAAAACGCCAGACTGCGGATCTGGAAACTGGAGGTTCAAATCCTCCCGGGGACACCGAAGGTGGGTTAGACATCTTTGTGGACAGGCAGGCGTGAAGTCAGATTACAAAAAACCGTTGGTTTAGTGGGACAAGTTTATCTTGTGGTAAATTCAAATCTTACCGCAAGCTTAAATATACCAGAAGACCTAAAGGATACGTGAAATAAAAAATTAACTTTTAAAAACGTTAATTATTTCTTAATATTTTCAAAACTTCTTCGTCTGACAATTGTGGGAAATTTTCATAAAATTGGCCTACTGCTTCAAAGTACCAAGGAGCGTCTATATAAACCAATTTATAATTTTTAAAATTTTTCAGGGCTTCTTGTGGAAGAACAGGAACGGCTACAACAATATCTTTTGGTTTTTGTTTTTCTAGCCATTTTAGAGCGGCTTTCATTGTGTATCCTGTTGCAATACCGTCATCGGTTATTATTACTGTTTTATTTTCAAGATTATACTCTTTGTCTCCCCTAAAAACTTTTTCTCTTCTTTTTGCTTCTTGCATTTTACTTTTAATTTCATTTTCCAAATAACTTTCACTTAAACCAAGATAAGAAACCATTCTTTCATCCAATACAAAAGTTCCGTCTGGCATTACAGCGCCAATTGCAAATTCGGGATTGTCATGAGGCGTAATTTTTTTAGGGCAAACAACATCTAAGGACAAATTCAGTTTATCTGCCAAGACTTTTCCAACTTCAACTCCGCCCCTTGGAATAGCTAAGACTACCCCGTTTTTAATGTTTAAATTTTTCAATTTTTCAGCCAAAATTTCTCCTGCTTCATGCCTATCTTTGAACATATTTTTTGTAGTTGTATAATTTAATTGTATGATAATAAAAAATTTTAAACAATTAGCAATAACAAAGCAAAGAAAACAAGTTCTGGAAATTTTAGAAGATGGTTTGAAGGCCATTGATCCAGAAAAGGAATTTTGGTTATTTTAAGAAAAGAAAAATAAATTATAAAAATAAAAACATATATTGCGTTTGCATTGGAAAGTGTGCCGTAAAATCTTTTTTAGGATTCAAGAAAGTTTTTAATAAAAAATTGAAAGGTGGCGTTGTTTATTATGTGTCTTTCAAGCGTTTTTAACACACAAAAAAATTAGAAAATACAAGAACTTTATTTTTTTGCAAGGGACTCATCCAACGCCAAGTATCAAAAACTTTCAAAATCGCGGAAAACTTATTAGTTTTTTAAAAAGTAGGAGTAAAGATGATGTTATTATTTTTTAATATCAGGTGGAGGGTCATCTCTTTTATGCTTTCCTAAAAACAAAACTTTTATTAAAAAAGAAATTGAAATATTTAAACAATTAACCGAAAGAGGAGCTGATATAAAAGAGTTAAATATAATTAGAAAACACTTGTCTTTTTGCAGGGGAGGGTGGCTTTGTTGTTTTGCTTTTCCAGCAAAAATTAAATCTTTAATTATTTCAGACATACCAAGAGATGATATTAGTTTTGTTGCATCTGGGCCAACTTTTTTTGATTCTTCAACTTCAAAAGACGCTTTAAATATATGCAAAAATACAAAATAAAAATAGACAAAAGGTGTTTTGTTGAAACTCCAAAAGACAAAAAATATTTTAAAGGTTGCCAAAATACTCTTTTACTATCAAACAAACACGCTTTATTCCCTACGAGAAAGAAAGCAAAAGAATTAGGTTTTAAAAATGTAATTGTAAAAAGTGACATATCTTGTGAAGTAAATAAAATAGTGGGCGATATTATAAGTTATCTTAAGAAAACCACAGATAAATTAATTTTAATACTTTGGGGAGAAACCACTCTGGAAATAAAAGGCAAAGGAAAGGGTGGAAGGAACCAGTACTTTGCTTTGAAGTTTTTGCAAAAAACAAAAGGTAAGTATTTATTGGCGAGCTTGAACACAGACAGCTTTGACAACACGCCTTTTGCAGCAGCTTTAGTTGATAACATACTTTACGAAAAAGTTTTGAAAAACAAAGAGAATATAAATCGCTATATTCAAAACGCTAATTCTTATGAATTTTTTAAAAAATACAAAACCTATATTATTACTGGCAAAACAGGTTTGAATGTTGCCGACATAATTGTTGCCAGTAAGATTTAATTTTTTATTTTGTTATAATTTATAAAAGCAATTACAATTAACAAAAATTATGGAAATTAGAATTAAAAGAATTGACAAATCCCTGCCATTACCTATTTATCACACAAAAGGTTCTGTTGGCTTTGATTTATATGCAAGAGAGGATGTTAAGGTGCCTCCTTTCACGCCAACTCTTATACCATCTAACATAATTTGTAAAGTCCCAAAGGGTTATATGCTAATGATAGCAAGCAGGAGTTCTTTACCTCTTAAAAAAGGTTTAATGCTTGCAAATGGAGTTGGCATAATAGATCAAGATTATTGCGGACAAGATGATGAAATAAAAATACAGGTTTTAAATTTTACAAAGAAGACTGTTTTAGTGAAAAAAGGAGACAGAATCGCTCAAGGAATAATCGTAAAAATTGAAAAACCAAAATTTAAAGAAGTTAATAAAATAAAAAGCAAGAGTAGGGGAGGGTTTGGTTCAACAGGCGGCCATTAAAAATTAAAAATTACTTATGAAAAAGAATATTCTTTCACATTTTTTTACGAACTTGGACGACAATGTTTTTTGTTTAATTAACTTGCCAGAGGTTATTAAAGGCACTCTTTTTTCAAGATATTCAAGATCAAGCAAAGATTTAAGAACTCTTTTCAAGGAAGAATTTTTAACCAACAAAGACATTGCAGACATTATTCCTAAAAGTAGTATTAAAAGTTCAAAAATTTTAGATGTTAAAAAAGCAGAAGATTTTTATGAAAGAGTTTTAGTTGGTTATGGAGATGATTCTGTTGCTGAGTTGGGTGGCGCCCATATTGCCATAGAAAACATTAGTATGCTTGCAACAAAAAGTATAGAAGAACATAGAATTGGATTATCACCCTTGGAAAAATCAACAAGATATGTTTTATTTAATAAAAAAATAAAAGGCAGATATCCCTACTATATTGACAAAAATATAGAAAAATCAAAATATAAAAAAGACTATATTAACACAATGGATTATGTTTTTGATGTTTATTCTAAAATTGTAAAAGATATTCAGCCAATTTTAATGAAAATTTTTCCAGGAGACGATTCTAAGGCATATAAATTTTCAATAAGAGCAAAAGCTTGCGATATTGCGAGAGGTCTTTTGCCTCTTTCTGCCTTCACTAATATGGGAGTTTTTGGAAACGGAAGAGCTTTTGAATATTTAATAACAAATTTACTTAACGACCCTTTGCAAGAGGTTAGAACAATTGCTTTGAAAATGAACGAAAACTTAAGAAAAGTAATACCAGCGTTTATTAAAAGAGCGACGAATGAAAAAGGAAAAATGTTTAGAGACTATATTAAAAAAAGGGAAAGAGCTTTAAGTGTAGTTGTTAGAAAATTAAACAAAAAAGATACTCAATCACCACTAAAAAATCAAAAAGTAAAATTAATAGATTATGATAAAAACGGAGAAATAAAAGTTATTGCTGCAATCTTATTTGAAAGAACTCAAAAAACTCACAAAGATTGCTTAAACCTTGCTAAAAAATTATCAAAAAAGCAAAAAGAAGAAATTTTAAAAAAGTATTTAGATTTTAGACAAAACAGACATCACAAACCAGGAAGAGCATTGGAAGAGATTTATTTTTCGTTTGAAATAACCGCTGATTGGGGAGTATATAAAGATTTAATGAGGCATAGAATTTTAACAAGATACAGGCAATCATTTACAAACAAACTCGGCTTTTGTATTCCAAAAGAAATAACAATGACAGGTTTTGAAAATATGTACAAGTCAGCCTGCCAAAGCGCTTTAGAACTTTATGAAAAACTAAAAGAAAAACTTCCTTTTGAATCTCAGTATGCTGTTTTGCACGGCGCTTACAACAGATTTTATATAAAAATGAATTTAAGAGAAGCAGTACATCTTTGCGAATTAAGAAGTTCGAGACAAGGCCATCCAACCTACAGGAAAATAGCGCAAGATATAGCAAGAGAAATAATTAAAATTTATCCGTTGTTGGGAAAATTAAGTTTAAAGTTTGTCGATTACAAAGGTTACGACTTAGAAAGATTGCAAGCCTTCAAAGAACTAGAAGAAAAAGCAAAAAAACTTGGCGTAAAAGGTTTCGAGGAATAAAGTTTTATGTCGAATTGGTTTGACTTACCAGCAAAAAACGATAGATTGAAGAATATAGGAGTTTATAAAAAAGTGTTAATAAATTTTATTTATGCGTATTATTATAAAATTTGAGAAAAAAGAGAAGATACCTTATACGCAGAATCAAGTTTTCACCGAACTAATGTAGGATTGAAACGGACATCATAATACAAAATAAAAAAGCAAGGCATAAAGATAGAAAACATTCAAAGAAAATTTTTTTGGCAAAAAGCTAAACTATCAAAAATGTACTCATCTTATACAGGGTGTTGACAAATTTTTTTGGGTTTATTATCATATAAAGTATATTCAATGCTTTTTTTAATATTAGAAAAAATTGAAGATAGGTAAACTCAACAGTTCTCATTAGTGAGAAAAGTTTTTGTTTTTCTCGTTTTTTGTTTTACTTAAAAGAACTTAATTTAAATTTAAAATATTTAAATAAAAATATATTATGAAGACTCAAGTTAAAGTTAAGAACTTTAATAAATCAAAAATCTCTTGCCCTCTACCTCATTTGTTAGATGTTCAGTTATCTAGTTGGAAAAGGTTTTGGGATGAGGATTTAAGAAAGATATTAAAAGAACTTTCTCCAATAAGAGATTATTCTGGCAAAAAACTTGAATTGTGGTTTGAAGATTATTATTTAGACAAACCAAACTACGATAATTATTTTGACGCCTGGATCAACGACGACACTTACGAAGCTCCTTTAAGAGTTAAAGTAAAACTTGTTAACTTAGAAACAAAAGAAATAAAAGAGCAGGAAGTTTACTTATGTGACATACCTCTTATGACAGAAAGAGGTACTTTTATTGTTAATGGCGTTGAAAGAGTTACTGTTTCTCAGCTTATAAGATCTCCGGGCGTATTTTTCACAATGAATTATGTAAACAAAGAAAAAAACTTTGGCGCAAAAATTATTCCTTATAGGGGAGCGTGGCTTGAGTTTGAAACAGAAAAATCAGGTTATATTTCAGTTAAAATAGACAGAAGAAGAAAAGTTCCAGCAACAACTTTACTTAAAGCCTTTGGTTTGACAATGGACCAAATAAAAGAATTGTTTTCAGATGTTGATATAGGAGAAGTAAAGTATATAGAAAGCACCTTTGCTAAAGATTCTACTATAGATCAAACAGAGGCCCTAATCGATATTTATACTAAATTGAGACCGGGAGATTACTCCAGTGCTGATAATGCAAAAGAACTAATATTTAATATGTTTTTTAACATTGAGAGGTACGATTTGTCTGAGGTGGGAAGGTGGAAAATGTTAATGAGATTACCACAACTTAAAAAATATGAAAGATTTCAAGAAGAAGAGATTTCAATGAAAAATAGAGTTTTAACAAAGGAAGATGTTATAGAGACAATAAGAGAGATCATAAGAATGAATAACAATCCTTTTGCCGAACCCGATCAGATAGACCACCTTGGTAACAGGAGAGTAAGGACATTAAATGAATTGCTCGGCAATAGAATAAAAATAGGTTTAACAAGAATGTCAAGAATTATAAAAGATAGGATGTCAACGCTTGATACAGCAACCTTAACGCCTTTGCAAGTTATCAATCCAAATACAGTTATTTCTGTTGTAAAAGAATTTTTCTCTTCGTCTCAAATAGCCCAGTTTATGGACGCTGAAAATCCTTTGGCAGAATTAGAACATAAAAGAAGGGTTTCATCAACAGGACCAGGAGGTTTAACCAGAGAAAGAGCAGGCTTTGAGGTAAGAGATGTTCAACCATCTCACTATGGAAGAATATGCCCTATACAAACTCCAGAAGGTCAAAATGTTGGTTTAGTAAATTACCTCGCAGTTACAGCAAGAATTAACAAATATGGCTTTATAGAGGCGCCTTATTATAAGGTTGAAAATGGAATTGTAAATATGGATAAGGTTTATTATATGTCTGCTTTTGAAGAAGAAAAATATATTATAGCGCACGCTGGCGTGGAAATCGACGAAAACAATAGAATTGTAAACAGCAAAGTAGAGGCAAGAATTTATGGAGAGCCAGGTTTAGCTGACAGAAAAGATGTTCAATATATAGATGCTTCTTATTTGCACCCTATATCAGTTGCAACTAGTTTAATACCATTTTTAAGACACGACGATGCAAACAGGGCTTTGATGGGTTCTAATATGCAAAGACAAGCTGTGCCTCTAGTTAAACCACAGGCTCCTTTAGTGGGAACTGGTATGGAATCTTATGTCGCAAGCTGCAGTGGGCATGTTTTAATAGCAGAAGAGGACGGTGTTGTAACATATGTTGACGCTTCCACAATAAAAATAAAAGAAAAAACAGGCGAGGAAAGAGAATATAAACTTAAAACTTTTGTTAGAACAAACCAGTATACATGTTTTCATCAAAAGCCAATAGTTAAGGTTGGTGATAAGGTGAAGAAAGGAGATATTATTACAGATGGTCCTGCAATAGATAAGGGGAGACTAGCTTTGGGAGCAAATGTATTAGTTGCTTTTATGCCTTTCAGAGGAAATACTTTTGAGGATGCTATTGTTATATCTGAAAGGTTAGTTAAGAATGATACCTTTACTTCTATTCACATAGAAAATTTTGTTTGCGATGTAAGAGAAACAAAACTGGGGCCAGAAATCACTACTCCTGATATTCCTAATGTTAGTGAAGAGAGATTAAAAGATTTGGATGAAGAAGGGATAGTTAGAGTTGGTGCTGAGGTAAATCCAGGAGATATTTTAGTTGGAAAAATTTCTCCTAAAGGTGAAGTTGATTTAACTCCTGAAGAAAGGTTATTAAGGGCTATATTTGGTGAAAAAGCAAAAGATGTTAAAGATACATCTTTGCTAATGGAGCATGGTAAAAGAGGTATAGTAATAAGAGTTAAAATATTTGAAAGAGAAAAAGGCTACAAACTT
Organism: bacterium HR34; assembly: GCA_002923395.1. Classification (NCBI taxonomy): domain Bacteria; species bacterium HR34. The sequence continues at coordinate 36,001 of BEIK01000006.1, forward strand.
GAAGCAGGAGTTATAAAGAGAATAATTATTGAAGTTGCTGAAATGAGAAAAATACAAGCAGGAGATAAATTAGCTGGAAGACATGGGAACAAGGGAGTTGTGGCAAAAGTTTTGCCAGAAGAAGAAATGCCATTTATGGAAGATGGAACTCCTATTGATATAGTTTTAAATCCATTGGGGGTTGTTTCAAGAATGAATATCGGTCAAATTTTTGAAACTCATTTAGGATGGGCTGCTCACAAACTTGGGTATTTAGCTGAAACACCAGGTCTGACTGGAGCAGTAGAAGAAGACATTAAGAGAGAGTTAAAAGAGGCAGGATTGCCAGAAGATGGAAAAGTTGAGCTGTACGACGGACGTACAGGAGAACCATTTCCTCAGCCAATTACAGTTGGTTACATTTATATGATGAAGTTAATACATATGGTTTCAGACAAGATACATATGCGTTCAATTGGTCCTTATTCTTTGATAACCCAACAACCTCTTGGAGGAAGGGCTCAATTTGGTGGGCAGAGATTTGGGGAAATGGAGGTGTGGGCGTTAGAAGCCTATGGAAGTGCTTTTACATTACAAGAAATGCTTACACTAAAATCAGATGACGTTTTAGGAAGGGTTTCAACTTATGAGGCTATTATAAAAGGTCAGCCAATAAAGACTCCTAATATTCCATCTTCTTTCACGTTGTTGGTTAATGAACTTAAATCTCTAGCAATAAATGTAATTATAGGAGGTAAAACTATATTAGAAGATGAAAGTAAAAATAATTAAAAATTTATGAAAGTAGAAAACTTAGAATCAATACAAGTTAAGTTGGCTTCTCCAGAGGAGATTTTATCTTGGTCTCATGGAGAAGTTCTAAAACCAGAAACGATAAATTATAGAACTCAAAGGCCAGAGAGAGACGGTTTGTTTTGCGAAAGGATATTCGGGCCAGTAAAAGATTATGAATGTTACTGTGGGAAATATAGAAGAATAAGATTTAAAGGAATAGTTTGCGATAAATGTGGGGTTGAAGTTACAACCTCTTCTGTTAGAAGGGAAAGAATGGGACATATAAAGCTTGCCTCACCTGTTTGCCATATTTGGTTTTTAAGAGGAGTGCCATCTTTCTTATCTACACTTTTAGATGTTCCACTTCCACAATTAGAAAAAGTTATTTATTTCGCAGCTTATATAATTACCAATGTAAATGAAGAAAAGAGAAAATATTATTACGAACAAATACAAAAAGAATACGAGCAAAGTGTTAAAAAAGCGAAAAGTGAAGCAAAGTCAAAAAAGGAATTAAATGAAAAGTTAAAACTATTAAAGGACAAAAAAACATTAGCAGAGGAAGAGTTGGCTTCTATCCAAAAATTGAAGGTTATTTCAGAAGTTGAAAATTATAACTTATCTTTAAAGTATTCTTCTTTATTCGAAGTAGGTACTGGTTCTGAAGTTTTAAAGAAAATTGTGCAGGAATTGGACATTAATAAGTTAGAAAAAGAGTTACTTGAAAAATTAAAAGACAGAGATAATCCTGATTATAAAAAATACTTAAGAAGATATAAGCTTATTGTTTCAATAAAAAAATCAGGTATAAGGCCAGAGTGGGTATTCTTAGAAGTTCTGCCTGTTTTGCCAGCAGACTTAAGGCCGATGGTTCAATTAGACGGTGGAAGATATGCTTCATCTGATTTAAATGATCTTTACAGAAGAGTTATTAATAGAAATAATAGATTGAAGTATTTGTTAGAGATAAAGGCACCAGAAGTTATAATAAGAAATGAAAAAAGAATGTTGCAAGAGGCTGTAGATGCCCTTTTAGATAACTCCATGAGAAAAACTGCTGCTACTCAAGCTACAACAGGTGGAACAAGATTATTAAAGTCATTAGCAGACATTATAAAAGGTAAACAAGGAAGGTTTAGACAAAATCTTTTGGGTAAAAGGGTTGATTATTCTGGGAGATCAGTTATTGTTGTTGGACCTGAGTTGAAAATTGATGAATGTGGCTTACCGAAGAAAATGGCTCTTGAAATATTTAAACCTTTTGTTATTCATAAAATTTTAGAAAGAGAACTTGCTTATAATGTAAGCGGCGCTTCAAGACTAATTGCCTCTCAAATACCTGAGGTGTGGGCTATTTTAGATGAAATTGTTAAAGATAAATATGTTTTGCTCAACAGAGCGCCAACATTGCATCGTCTTGGTATACAGGCATTTAAACCTATATTAATAGAAGGAGAAGCCATAAGACTGCATCCTCTTGTTTGTAAAGCATATAACGCTGATTTTGATGGTGATCAAATGGCAGTGTTTTTACCTCTATCAGAGCAAGCCCAAAAAGAAGCTAAAGAGATAATGGTTTCAAGTAAAAATTTGTTAAAACCAGCTACTGGAATTCCAATTGTGGGTCCAACAAAAGATATGGTGTTGGGTTGTTATTGGTTAACTCAGATTAAAGAAGGAGCGAAAGGGGAAGGTAAAATGTTTTCTTCAAGAAATGAGGCAATTTTAGCTTATCAAACAGGGTATGTAGATTTAAGGGCGAGGATTAAAGTAAGAATATTTGGAACTATTTATGAAACGACGGTTGGCAGAATATTTTTCAATAATACCTTGCCAGATGACTATCCATTTGTTAACGAGGAGATGAATTCTAAGAAATTAGATGCTGTTGTTGAGGATATTATAGATAAATACCCAAATGAGGTTTGTAAAGAGGTTTTAGATAGAATAAAAGAGTTGGGTTTTGAATATTCTACTATTTCTGGAATAACCTTAGGAATGGATGATTTAATTATTCCTGAGGAAAAGGATATAACAATTAAAGAAGCGGAAAAAAAGGTGTTACAGATAGAAGAGTATTATAAACAAGGTTTGTTTTCAAGAGATGAAAAATCGACAAGAGTAATTGAAGTATGGCAGGAAACGAAATCCAAAATAGAAGATTTAGTAAAGAAAACTTTGCCTCCACTTGGGAATGTTGCTGTGATTATTAATTCTGGAGCAAGAGGTTCTTGGTCACAAGTTGTGCAAATGACAGGTATGAAGGGATTGGTTATAAGTCCTACGGGTAAGATTATAGAATTACCTGTTAAAAGTTCTTTCAAAGAAGGTTTTGATGTATTGGAGTTCTTTATTTCTACTCACGGTGCTAGAAAAGGAACTGTTGATACTGCCTTGAGAACATCAACGGCAGGATACTTAACTCGTCGTTTAGTTGACGTTGCTCATGACGTTATTACAATAGCTAGAGATTGCGGTGATGATAAGGGGATTGTTATAAGTAAGGAAGACGCCGAAAAAATAGGGCAGGATTACTTTAATAAGATTTTTGGAAGGGTTTTACTTGAAGATGTAAAGGATAAAAAAGGAAAAGTTATAGCCCAAAGAGGAGAATATGTTACAAAAGAAGTCGCTGATAAAATTGTAAAAGATGAATCTATAAAATACATTAGAGCAAGAAGTCCTCTTACATGTAAAACAAAAAGAGGTGTTTGTGTAAAATGTTATGGTTTTGACCTTGGGGTTAATAAAGAAATTGAATTAGGACAAGCCGTGGGTATTATTGCCGCTCAATCTATAGGTGAGTGGGGAACTCAGCTTACGATGAGAACATTTCATACAGGTGGTATTGCAGAAGCTAAAGATATTACTCAAGGTTTACCAAGAGTAGAAGAAGTTTTTGAGGCAAGAACTCCTGTTAACAAAGCTGAATTTGCAAAAGAAGATGGTAAAGTGATTGATGTTAAAGATGAGCTAATAAAAATACAAGACACTAAAGGAAAAGTTAAAGAATACAAGGTACCAGCTAAAAGAACAATACTTGTTAAAAAAGGGCAGATTGTTAAAAAAGGAGATCAGTTGTACTCTGGTAGTTTGGATATAAGAGAACTATTTGAAACTTGCGGGGAAGAGGTAACAAAGAAATACATTCTTAATGAAATACAGCAAATATATTATTCTCAAGGTGCTTCGATTAATGATAAACATGTTGAACTTATAATAAGGCAGATGTTCTCCAGAGTACAAATAACAGATCCGGGAGAAACTGGCTTGATTATAGGAGAGGTGCTTCCAAAATATGTTGTTTTGGATATAAACGATCAGGCAGAAGAAGCAAAGAAACAGCCTGCGAAATACAAAGAAATAGTTTTGGGAATAACAAAAGTTGCTCTTACAACGGATTCCTTCCTATCAGCAGCATCATTCCAAGAGACGTCAAGAGTTTTAATAAAAGCATCATTGGAAGGTAAAGAGGATAAATTGTTTGGCTTAAAGGAAAATGTTATAATAGGTAAATTAATCCCGGTTGGAACTGGTTTCCAATATAGTATTTATGCCAAACAACAAGAAAAAGAAAAATAAAGAATCTCGCAAAAAAAGTCTGTCTTTTAGTTTAAATTTAGGATTGTCTCCTAATGTAAAGAATATAATCTTTGCTATATTTTTGATTTTTGTTTCTACCTTGTTTATTATGTCGCTTTTAAATATGGCAGGGGAAGGGGGTGAGATGATTTTGAAAGTTGGTAATTTTGTTATTGGGAAAATGTTTTATTTACTGCCGTTTTTACTTTTGTTTTATGCAATTTTATTAATAAAACAGCGAAGATTAGAAGTTTTAGAAGATAATGACTTTAGGGTAAATATTATAGGTTTTATTTTGTTATTTTTGTCGTTTGCAGGATTGTTTGGTTCTGTTGATTCTCAAGACAGGCATGGTGGCATTTTAGGTTATTTTATTTCCTTGCCGATGATGAAAATCTTTAGTACCCCTGTTGTTATTACTTTTTTTATATTCACTTTTTTAATTGGAATAACGATATTATTTAGAAACAATTTAATTGATTTGTTTAAATCAATCCAAAAACAACCAAAGAAAGGAAAAGTTGAGTTTAAGAAAGTTTTCGAGAAAAGATTTAAGATAAAAGAATTGCCAGCGATAAAAGAAATATCCTCTTTAGTTCCAAAACTTGAAATTAAAAAAGAATTACCCTTGAACAAAGTAGTAAATGAAAGTGGTAATGTTGATATAGAGATAGATAAAAAATTAAGCAATAAAAGGTTCAAAGAATTTGCTGGTAAACTTCCACCAACAGATTTGTTAGAAAAAGAGAAAGGTAAACCAGAATCAGGAGATATAAAAATTAATGCTGCTATAATTAAAAGAACGTTGCAAAATTTTAACATACCGGTAGAAATGGGAGAGGTCAATGTAGGACCATCTGTCACTCAGTATACTTTAAGGCCAGCAGAGGGAATAAAACTTTCAAAAATATCTGCTTTGGCAAATGATTTAGCCTTGGCTTTAGCAGCACCTTCTGTTAGAATTGAGGCTCCAATACCAGGTAAATCTTTAGTTGGAATAGAAGTTCCTAATGTTAAAAGGCATAATGTTAGGTTGAGAGATTTAATTGAAAATACAATATTCCAAGATTCTGCATCAAGTTTAACTTTTGTTTTAGGGAGGGATGTCTCAGGAAATCCTATATATGCTGATTTAGGAAAAATGCCACATCTTCTGATCGCTGGAAGTACTGGAAGTGGTAAAACTATTTGTATTAATGCTATAATTATAAGTCTTTTATACAAGAATACTCCCGAAACTTTAAGGTTTATAATGGTTGACCCCAAAAGGGTTGAGTTATCTCTATACAATGACATTCCCCACTTACTATGTCCCGCAATTTTAGATCCAAATAAAGCTATTGCTGCTCTAAAATGGCTGATCGGTGAAATGGATAGAAGATTTACCGTTCTTAGCAATGCTAGAAAAAAAGATATAAATTCTTATAACGAATATATTAGGAGCAAAAAAGAGGAAGCTATGCCATATATTGTTTGTATTATTGACGAGATGGCAGATTTGATGGCCGTAAAAGGAAAAGAGTTGGAGGCTGGAATAATAAGGCTTGCTCAAATGGCAAGGGCAGTTGGAATACATTTAATTTTAGCTACCCAGAGACCATCTGTTAATGTTATTACAGGTTTAATTAAAGCCAACATAACATCAAGGATTGCCTTTAGGGTTGCTTCTCAAGTTGATTCAAGGACTATTTTAGATACCTCTGGTGCTGAAAAACTTTTGGGTAAAGGAGATATGTTGTTTATTACCAATGAGAGTCCGAAACCAAAAAGAATACAAGGTGCTTATGTTTCTGAAAAAGAAGTAAAGAGAGTGGTTGATTGGTATGTCGAAAATTACGCTTTGGAGAATTTTTCACAGGAACAAGGTTTGAAAGAAGAACTTGAAAAAAGTGACATTTCCCAGTATGATATAACAGGGAGTTTAAATAATGTTTTAGAGAGCGATTCAGGTTTTAGTGTAGATGAAGATCCTCTTTTAGAGCAGGCCAAAAAAATTGTAATAGAAGCAAGAAAAGCTTCTGCATCTCTTTTGCAAAGAAGGTTAAGGATAGGATATGCGAGGGCAGCGAGATTAATAGATATTTTAGAAGAAAAAGGAATAGTTGGACCAGCAGATGGTGCAAAACCAAGAGATGTATTAGTTGGCGAGGAAGCTTTAAGGGAAGATAATGAAGAAGATAAAGTTTAAAAATTAATTTATTATAAAAATGGCAAAACAAAAAAAAGATAAAGAAAATGATAAAGATGAAAAAAGTAATGGTAAATCGAAACTGTCAGATATTTTAACTAATTTAAGAAAGAAGTTTGGTGAGAGCGCTATAATGACTTTAAAGGAAGTAAGGCCTGTGAATGTTGATGTTATATCAACAGGTTCATTTTCTTTAGATATTGCTTTGGGAGTTGGTGGTTTGCCAAGGGGCCGTATAATTGAAATATTTGGGCCTGAGAGTTCTGGTAAAACGACGGTTGCCTTACATGCTATTGCTGAGGCTCAGAAAAAAGGTGGAGTTGCTGCTTTTATAGATGCTGAGCACGCCCTAGATCCTGATTATGCCAAAAAAATAGGAGTTGATATTGAAAATCTTTTAATATCTCAGCCGGAATCAGGAGAGCAGGCTTTGCAAATAGTTGAAAGTTTAATAAGATCCGGTGAAGTAGATATAATAGTTGTTGATTCAGTCGCTGCTTTAGCGCCGAAAGTTGAAATAGCAGGAGAAGTAGGTGATCAATTTATAGGTTTACAAGCAAGGTTAATGTCTCAAGCATTGAGAAAGTTAGCTGGGTTAATATCAGAAACAAGAACTATAGTTATATTTTTAAATCAGACAAGAATGAAAATAGGTCAATTAATTGGGAATCCTGAAACAACGCCGGGAGGTTTGGCGTTGAAATTTTATTCTTCTGTAAGAATAGATTTAAGAAGAATAGCGCAGATAAAACAGGGCGATAATATTATTGGAGGAAAACACAAAGCAAAAATTGTAAAAAATAAAGTTGCGCCTCCTTTCAAGACGGCAGAGTTTTATATTTATTATAACGAAGGAATTGCTTATGAGGCAGATGTTATAGAAACAGCCCTAAGGTATGGAGTATTAAAAAAATCAGGTTCTTTTATAGAGTATAATGGTAAAAAAATTGGCCAAGGAATGGAACAATCCAGAAAAGCATTAAAAGAAAACAAGGAACTTTTAGAAGAAATTAAAAAAGCCTGCTTGGAAAAAGCAAGAGAGTAGTATTTATTGAGGGGTGAAAGGCAATAATCCTAAAAATCTTGCTCTTTTAATGGCTTGGGCAATTCTTTTTTGATGAAATTGACAATTGCCTGTTTTCTTTCTGTGTTTAATTTTTGCCATCGCCGATATATATTTTTGCAACAATTGTGTATCTTTGAAATCTATTTCCTTTATGTTTTTTTGACAAAAGTAGCAAACCATATTTTTATTTCTAAATTCTTAATTTTAATATTTAAAATGGTATGTTTTTTTCATCTATTTTTTCATCTTCTTCTATAACTGGTATTTCTTCTTCTGCGCCCTCTTGATTAATAAAATTATCTTCACTTACGTTTTGTTGCTGGCCTTGGCTTTTTGGTCCCAATTGCATACTCTCTGCTATGATTTCTGTAAAGTATCTTTTAACTCCATTCCCATCTTCCCAGTTTCTTGTTCTTATTCTGCCTTCTATGAACACCATCGACCCTTTTTTTAAATACTGAGATGCTATCTCTGCAAGTCTGTTCCACAATATTACATTGTGGAATTCGGTTTCTTTTTGTTGATTTCCTGATTTATCATTCCATATTCTGTTTGTGGCTATTCTTATAGAGCAAACTTTTTGCCCTGATGGTGTTGTTCTTAATTCAGGATCAGCAACTAAATTTCCTATTAAGAAAACTTTATTAAGGTTCATAATTTTATAAAATTTCTTCTAATTTCTTATCTAAATCCTCTAAAGGTGCTTTTTCTTTACCTGTTGGCTTAGAATCGTCTTTTGTTGGTTCTTTTTCAGATTCTTTTGTGGGTTCTGTGGTTCTTTCTAATGTTACCTTTTGTGGTGCGCCGTATTTGTGTCCTTCTTTCAAAATAATTAAATATCTTATAACATCTTTGTTTTCATCAAGCAATTTTTTAAACTCCGGGAGTAAGGATTCGTCAATATAAAAATCATTTGTTACCAGCCATGCTGTTGAAAATTTTTTAATAGGGTAGGCAAGTTGAATGTTTTTAGGCCTTTCTGTTAAACCTAAAATACCCCCCTTTCCCTGAACAAATATATTGATTGTTTCATTAATTTGTATTACTTTTTCTTCATCAAGTTTTGGCGAAGCCAAATAAGTTAACTCGTAATGCCTCATTTTCTTTATTATTAATTAATAATTTTAATTATAACTTAAAAATATAAAAAATCAACTACACGGCTTTTGCAACTATTTTGTGAAGGTTTTTTTGAAAAATTGAAGGAATTATCTTGTTTCTACTTAATCTTTTTACAGAATTTGCTATTGCCATTGCTACCTTTACTTTCATTTCCATTGTTAGTTCTTTTTTTCCTTTTTCTATCATCCCTTTGAATAATCCAGGGAAGACGAGGGCATTATTTATTTGATTTTTAAAATCTGATCTTCCTGTTGCTACAACAAAAGCGCCAGCTTTTAATGCATCTTGTGGGTATATTTCAGGTATTGGATTGGCCAGAGCGAAAATTATTGGTTTTTCTGCCATTTTCCTTATAAGATCTTTATTTAAAACATTTGGTGCAGAAACACCCACAAAAGCATCAGCGTTTATAATGGCTTCTTTAAGGGTTTTAACTTTTTCTTTGTTTGTATAATTTGCAACCTCTTTTTTATAAACATTCATATTCGGCCTGCCTTTATAAAGAGCGCCTTTACTATCACAGGCTATTATGTTTTTTACTCCAAAATAATGCAAAAGTTTTACAATATTGAAACCAGCGGCACCAACGCCATTTACTACTATTTTTGAATTTTTAAGGTTTTTATTTGCAAGTTTGAAAGCATTGATTAACCCTGCCAATACAACTATTGATGTTGCGTGTTGATCATCGTGAACAACAGGAACATCACATTCTTTTTTTAATTTTTCTTCTATTTCAAAGCATTTTGGCGCTGCTATGTCTTCTAAATTTATTGCTGAAAACGGAGTTTGTATATTTTTTACAACATTTACAAATTCTTCTGGGTCTTGAGTTTTTATAGTCATTGGAAAAGCATTCAGACCGCCAAACTTTTTAAATAAAATACACTTTCCTTCCATCACAGGTAAAGCCGCTTCTGCTCCTAAATTTCCAAAACCCAAAATAGCAGAGCCATCTGATATTACAGCAACACAATTCTTTTTTATTGTAAAATCAAATAAAAGTTTTTTATTTTTAGATATCTTTTTTGAAATTTCTCCAACGCCAGGCGTATAAAAAACAGCAAGATCTTTTTTATTCCTAATTTTTGGCTTAATTTCTGTTTCTATTTTTGGGGAATTTTTTTTATGTTTTTGTGCTATGTTCATAATTTTAGGTTTTAAATGTTTTTAGCTTTTTAGTGTAGCTATGTAAATATGGACGTGCTACTCCAAATATTTTTTCTAATTCTCTTAGATCTACATTGGTATGATTATATATTTCTGCTATTATGGCTATCTTTACTTTATCTGGGATATCTTTAGTTTTGATAGGTGTATGTGGCTTTTTTTTCATTTATATCTTGCATTATAATATCTTTGACTTTTTCTATTATTTTATCTTTATTTGAATCTAAAAATTTTTGTATTATCTCTATTCTTGCGCCTAGTATTTCACTTTCAGAAGGCAGGTTTGCTTTTATTTCATTAATCTTCAAATTTGTAATATTTTTAATGTCTTCTTCAAATTCATTTTCATTATATTTATTTTCGATATTAAATTTACTTTTATATTGGCCCTCCTTAATCGTCAAATTTTTTTTTCAGCCCTATAATTTCTTTAATAAAATTTTTACTTATATAATTACAGTCTTTCGTAGTTTCATAAATAATATAAAGAAGAGATCGCTTAATTTCCTCATCGTTTTTATTTTTTTCGTCTATTACAATATTTTCTATTTCAATGATGTTCTGTTTAATGTTTTCTATTAAAATTTTATACAAGTTATTAAAACCTTTACTTACAAGTGGTTCAATAATATCGCTGATTTTTCTTAATAATATTTCTTCTTTGTATCAATCAAATATTGCCTCCTTTTTATTTTTTACATTTGGTACCAATTCTCTTTCTTTCATATTATTCC
>BEIK01000007.1 GCA_002923395.1 bacterium HR34
TTTAAAACAAAATCCTTCTCTTCTTCACTGATTATCTCTTGTTTTTTACTTTTTTTCTTTATAATATTCTTAATATTTTTAATACCATCAATAAACTTTTCCTCATAAATAAACTTATCGCCTAAAGCTTCTTTGAATTTCTGATATATCTCTGCTAATCTTTTATCTATATATAAATCCAATGCAGTCAATTTAGGCGGAGAAAAATTACTATTCTGGCAGGCTATTTTTATCTCGTTTAATAAATCTTCAAATTCTTTTTTTTCTTGCGGAGACAAAGAATCCCATTCTTCTTTAAAATATATTTTTGCTTTTTCTCCTCTTACTTTAATTTTGTATAAATCTTCAAACTTATATTCATTATTTTTTACAGTTATCCTCTCTAACTCTACATATTCTTTATATTTATTTGCCTCATCAAACCCAATTTTCTTCTTGGCTTCCTTTTCTGCGTTTTCCTTCACATCCTCTTCTATTAATTCCATTAAAACTTTATTATTCTCTTGTAATTCTTTTTTAATAGTCTCTGTCTTTTTATCGTCACCACTACTTCTTTCTAATTCTTTTTTCAAATTCTCTCTTTCATGCCTTAAAATTCTTAAAATAGATAAAACAGTTTCTAAGGAAGGGTCATTTAAAGAATTTGATAAATAAAACAACTCTTTAATCTCATTTACTATACTTTCAACCTCAGGCACATTTATAAGTATATTTTGATTAAAAAATGAACTTATATCTTTCTTATCGATCAGCAAATCTTCAATTTGCAATCCTTTTTCTTCCATATCTTTTATAGCTGCAAGTATTTTTTCTTTAATACCAAAATTATGTTTAATCTGCACGTTATAATCATAATAAAGAATATAAAATTTATCTAATAAATCCTTAGCTTTTTTGTTAATTAATTTCTCAATATAATTAGAATTTCTTCTAATAACATCTAATATATCTGATACAATTACCTTGTTAATGCTCTTGTTGATGGTTTGATCCTGTTGATCAATTTTTTCTCCAAAGACTTCTTTCCCAATTCTTTCAAATTCCTTAAACATATTTTCTGGAGATTTAGCCATACTTTTATATTAATAACTTAAAATACAATTTATATGCAAATATGTCAATGCTTATCTCTCAACTTTATAAAATTATACAATAAAATCCTCATTAATTATAAAGTTATTTAATAATACACCGCACCACTAATACATAGGTCTGCCCTCTGTAAACTTGTACAAGGTGTACCGAGGTCTAACCTCGCTAAGAACTGCGATAAAAATATTGAGTAAAAGTTTGTTTACTTTTTTGTTCACTGTTTGTATAATTAAGTTAATTAAATAGAGTCAAAAATATGATAGAAAAAGAGCCTAAAAATGAGCATAATCTTGAAGACACAATAAAAAAATCATAAAAGAAGTAATAGGTGAAAATAAAAAAAAGGATAAATAGTTGATTTAATAAAAGAAATAATACTTAAAGAATTGGAATGTATAGTTATCCTCAATGGAGTTGATAAAAATCTCTTCCAAACATCTCTTTTCTCCGAGGCGAGAGACAATTTATTGGGTTAAAAAAGCAATAAAACAAATTTCCAAATCTAAGACAAAAAAGATAAAAGTTTTAGATTTGTTCGCTGGCTCTGGAATAATAGGAATTTTAGTTTTGAAAAACATAAAAAACTCTGTTGTGCATTTCGGAGAAATAGATAAAAACGCTCTGAAGGCAGTAAAAGAAAATTTAGAAAAAAATAAAATAGGCAAAAAAAGATATAAAATAATAAAAACCAATGTTTTCTCAAATATTAAAGAAAAGTATAATTTTATTTTGGCAAACCCTCCTTATATTGCTCCTGAAAACAGGTTTTTTGTGCAAGAAAGTGTTTTAAAAAACGAGCCAAAAAGGGCTTTGTTTTCAAAAGACAAAGGACTTTACCATATTAAAAAATTAATAATTGGCGCTAAAAAACACTTAAAAGAAGGCGGCGCTTTGTATTTTGAGTTTGACCATTACCACAAAAACCTTCTTGAAAATTTCTTGAAAGAGCAAGAAAACTTAAAATACAAAATATGCAAAGACCAATTTAAAAAGTTTAGATACTGCAAAGTTTTGTTTTTTGATTAGTTTATTTTAAAACAATCAAAACAATAGCAAAAACCAAACCAGCAATCCCAAACTTTAAATCAAAAAGGGTTGTTGGAGTGTAAAAATAAAAATCATTTTCTTCTATAACTTTTTCTATATATTTTTTGTAGCCTTTGTGAAAAAGTTTAAATTTCACATTAAATTTCTGCAAAACATTTTCAACTTCATCAACCACAGTAAGAATATTTGTTTTTAGATGCTGAAAATACTTACGCGATACTTCAACTTCAGCATCGATGGAAATTTCGTTTTCTTTTAGTTTTAAAAATCTTATGTGGATGTCGCAGTATTTCGTTATTTGTTTTCTCATTCCCCTACCTATCTGGCCTTGCTTTTTTCTTTCTAAAAGAACTTCCTTAAAGCCAACTTTACTAAAAATGTTTTTTAGAGAATCGTAACTTATTTTTGTGTTGATAACTATATTTCTTGATAAATTATCTTTAATTGTTAGTTCTGTTTTTGTACCATCTTCTAAAATAACTTCTTTTGGATATTTTACTTTATATCCCTGTGGCATATGTTTTAATTAAAATGCTTTTGATAAACGTTTGTAAATTTCCATCTCAACAACCTCAAGCGGCCTGCCGTATGTCTGCCTTGAAAAAGTCTTTATTCTGCCAACTATTTCAGAGTTGCCTGGTTGCGGCGGATAGGTTTTAATGCTAAATGGTTTTGTTGGTTCACCATTAATTAACATTTTACAGGCAGCGTTATAATTTTCAATATTCACAAGATCATCTTCTGTGAAAACAGGCCCAAATTCTGAAACTAAATACTTTGCGTCATCTGGTCCAACTCTGAAAGCAAGCTTAGAACCAACATTACCAAAAACCGCCTTTTGTATATCTTCTGTTAACTGGCCTATAAACTGATGCGCTACTGTTAGATTTAATTTATATTTTCTCGCCTCTGATAAAATTGTCGCTATTGTATTGGTTGTTATGTTTTGAAACTCATCTATGTATAAATAAAAGTCTTTTCTTTGCTCTTCTGGCAAATCTATGCGCGAGAACGCTGCCATTAAAAGTTTACCAACTATTACCATACCAAGCAAATAGCTGTTTATATCTCCCAATTTACCTTTTGAAAGATTAACTATGAAAATTTTGCTTGTGTCTAAAACTTCTCTAAAATTAATTGTTGATCTTTGCTGGGCTATTATTGGCCTTACATAATCGTTGGCTATGAAAATATTCATTTTACTTGTAATATACGGCACCATATTGGCAAGCGCTGATTCACCTCCTGCTCTTTCTGCTTCTTTTTCCCAAAAATTTTTCACAACTATGTTTTTACACTTTGACAACTTATAATGTCTAAACTCTTCGTCTGACAATACCCTTGGAACTTCCAACAAAGTGTTCCCAGATTGCGGATGCTCCATCACAAGTAAAAGTGCGTTTCTCATATACTGCTCAAACATTGGCCCTCCTGTTTGCTTTAAATCGTAAAGTTTGTCAAAAATTTCTATAAGTTCGTTTACGATAAATGTTTTGTAAACAGGATATTTTGGATCGTATTCTAACATATTCAGGCCTATTGGCATTTCAACATCTCCAGGGTCAAAATATATAACATCTTCTATTCTATTTTCTGGCACTACTGATAAAACTTTTTCTGCCAAATCACCGTGAGGGTCTATTAAACAAACTCCATGGCCTTCTTCTATATCCTGCCTTACCATTTCATATAACAGCGCTGATTTACCAGTTCCTGTTTGACCTATTATATAAAAGTGTCTTCTTCTGTCATCTGTTTGCAAATAAACAGGTTTTTCCTCTCCTCTATAAACATTCCTTCCTATTCTAATGCCAGATGTTGGAAGATTAGGAGGTGGAGGTGTTTCTTTTGTTCTAAGCCATTTAATATAAGGAGTTAAAAGATCGGGTGATGGAAAATGAAATATACCAGCCAGTTCTGTGCTAGATAATGTTATCGTTTCCCTTGGATCAAAAATCCTGAAGGAAAAATTAAAAAACAAATCTTCAAGTCTTTTTCTCTTTGCCTTTTTAAATTTTATTTGATTCAAATCCATTGCGCTAAACTGATCAAAAGCGCTCTCTAATTGAGATAATATTTCCTCTGCTCTTTCTTTATCTTTTGCAGAAGCCAAAAGTCTTATATTAACATCAAAATTCGGCCTTGCTGCTTTCTCTGTTATTGCTTTTATTATTTTCTCATCGGTTGGAGTCTTCTGAGGCTCTTTTGGCTGTAACTTTTCTTTTTCTTCTTTTGATTTAACTGCTTGTGAAACACTCTCTACTGCCCTTGTAAATTCTGAAATTTTATTTAGAGCGTTTTCAAAAGAATAGCCTTCCTCCATTTTTCTTATAACTTTATGGGCAAAAGATTTTATGTCTTTTGATGTTGGCCTTAAAACAATTTGCATCGCAGCTCCTTCTCCTTCTTTTTTAAGTTTTGTAAAAACACTTGTAATTGCTGACATAGGATCAGCGCCAAACTCTTCATATGTTTTAATTGGCAAAATATAGTGTTTTGGCAAATATGCATAACTGCCAACAGATTCTCCCAAAGGATTAAAAATATTATAATCTATTGTTTGTTGTATTTGGGCTTTTGGCCAAAAACCTAAAATCAGTTTTTCTACTGTCTCAACGCTTTTTGAAGGAACAGCGACATAAAAATATATTTCCTCCCCTAACCTGTGAACAGCAATTTCAAAAACAATAGATGGCTTGTAAGAAAACGCACTTTGAAAAATACCTTTGCTTTTCAGATAAGACAAGGAGTTGTAAAACTGCTCAACGACTTTCAAAAATTCTTGCAATGGTTGTTTTTGCTGATCTTTTGAAAGTTCTTCTTTTGGTATGGTTACTAGTAAAAGTTTAAGGTCTAAGGATTTGTGAATTACCTGCTTTTTTTGGACTTTTGATAAAATAATAAAAATAATTAAAACAGTTACAACTGCTGCTATAAGGTAAATTAAATTTATAAGGCCTATGCTGTTTAAAATAACTTCGTGGCTCATTCTAAAAATTAATCTTTTATAATTCCTTTTTCTTTTAATATTTTGTAGTACCTGTCTACTAAGGTATCGTGGAATTCGTCAAGGATTGCTGGGTTTTTAAGTTGTCTTGCTATATTGGTCGCGTAAACAACTCCTTTTTCAAGCGCAAGTTTTATTAGAGCGCCAATCTGTTGACTTTTATCCTCTAATGCTTCTACTTCCTCAACTTCATCTGTTTGGGTTATCGGCGGTGAGTAAGAAGGAGTAAGCTGAGTTTGTCTTATAAACTCTTTAATTCCTTCTTTTATTTTCTTTTCTTTTTCAGGAGAAGGCGCCTTTTCAAGTTGTGATTCAAGAGTTTGTATTTTTTCTTTTAGGGCTTTTATTTCTTCTTGTATTATTTTCCTACTTTGCTCCATAATTTAAGTTATCCTAATTTTTTATTTTACTATATTGAAAAATAAAAATAAAATGCTATACTAAAAATTATAAACCTTAAAACATAAAAATAAAATATGCCTGTAACAAAATCAGCAAAAAAAGCCCTAAGAAGTTCTTTAAGAAAAAGACAATATAATTTATATTACAAAACGAAAATCAAAGCCTTGTTAAAAGAAATTAAAAAAAGTTTATCTGAAAAAAATATAGAAAAAGCAAAAAGTTTGTTGCCCCAATACTACAAAATAGTTGATAAAGCGGCAAAGGAAAATGTTATTAAGAAAAATACAGCGGCAAGAAAAAAGTCAAGAATAACAAAATTTATTAATAAAACAGCTCAGTAATTTTAAGGTATTTTGTAAAATAATTTCTCAAGAGCCTGTTGGGGGTCTAAGAGCCCTTGTTTTATTTTAAAGTCCAGAATCATTAAATCGTTGTATAATTTTGACGCTGTTTGAAAATCAATTTTTATATTTTTTATTTCTGCATACTTGAAGTTCTTTTTTAAAAAAACCCTTCCCTCTTTTGCCTGCAAAAACTCTAATATCGTTCTCAACTGATACTCTATCATAGAAAGCAAAAACAACGGATTGTCCCCTTTTTTAATATGATTCAACAAAAACCTTAAACCTTTCTTTTTGTCGCCAAATATATAGTTTATTGTTGAGAAAATATTTACTTCTGTTTTCTGATTTATATTTTTTAAAACATCTTCAAAGCTAACTTCTTTTTTGTCGCCAAGAAAAGCGATTATTTTTTTAATATAATTTTCGATCAACCACATATCTTTGTCACATCCTTCAATTAAAAAATCCAAAACATCGTCTTTTATTTTCACGTTAAAAAATCCAAATTTTTCTTTTGCCCATCTTAAAAGTGCTTCATCTTTTAAATCTTCTATAAACTCAAGATAAATATCAAAATCTTTTTTAAATTTATTTAAATTTCTTTTATCACTCAAAAATTCAAAAAATATAATATCGACGTCTTTTTTTGATTTGAGTTTTTCTAATTCTTTTTGTTTTAATTTGTCAAAACAATCTGAAAGCAAAAAAACTTTCTTTTTGCTGGAAAACAATTGAAAGTTCTCTATCTCTAAAAACAACTTCTCGAAATCGAAATTATCGTTTTGAATTAAAAAAATTTCAAAGCCTTGTTCTGAAAAATTTTTTTCTATTTTTTTTCTTTTTTGTAAAAGAAGGTATGAATTTTTCGAACAAAAAACTTTAATCATATTTTTGGCAATTAGAGCAAAACCTGCTTGTCCTCCCAGATATTTTTGTTTTTAAAATTGCGCTTTTACATCTTTTGCAAGACAAGCCCTCTCTTTTGAAAACTTTTTTATATTTATCATAATTACCTTTTTTGCCAAATATATCCCGCCAGTCAGAAAAACTCTCCCCTCTTTTTTTAATGCCCTCTCTTAAAACCTGTTTTATTGCTTTAAAAATTTCTTTTATTTCGTTTAGTGACAACTCTTTTGCTTTTTTAGTTGGATGCACCTTTGCCTGCCATAAAATTTCATCACTATAAATATTTCCGATACCCAAAACAATACTTTGATCTAACAAAACAGATTTTATTGATTTATTTTTATTTTTAATTTTCCCGTAAAAATAATTGAATGTAAAATTTTTAGAAAAAGGGTCCTCGCCCAATTTTTTTATTTCTTTTATTTTTTTAATATCTTTTCTGCTCCAAAGTTCTATTTTCGAAAACTTTCTTGGATCGCACAATCCCAACATTTTCCCATTATTAAAGACAAACAAATATATCAAAAATCTATTTTTAGGATCCTTTTTAATAATTTTATCCTCGCTTATATAGTTGTTTCCTTTTTTAATCCACTTGCTATATAAAATATGGCCTGCTATTTTTTGATGAATTAAAATTACTTTATCGCCAGCGTGAATTAAAATATTTTTACCCAATCTTTCTATGTCTAAAACTTTTTTATTTAAAATAGAGTTTTTAAAGAGTTTAAAATTTTTTGGTTTTTTTAAAACTTTTTTGTAAATAGGTATTATATCTTTTATAGTTAAGCCTTTGATTTCTTTTTTTAAGTCTCTAACCTGAGTTTCAACCTCTGGAAGCTCTGGCATGAATTAAGAAAGAATCATTTTTATTTTAGCAACAAGTTCATTTGGCGTGTTTTCTGCTTTAACAAAGTAGTGATGCACTCCCAAACTTTTTGCCCTATCCATATCTTCCTCTATCATAACATTGGACACAACAACTATTATTGGTTTTTTCTCTGGAGGGTTATTATTTAAAGTTTTAAGTATTTCAATACCTTCTTTTTCTGGCAATATCATATCTAAAACAACAAGATCAGGCTGCCATTCGTATATCTTTTTTTCTCCTTCTACTCCGTCTGTTGCAACTTCAATATCAAAATCTTCTTCTAATTTATTTACCAAAAGTTGCCTGAAAAAGTTGTCGTCTTCTATTATTAAAATTTTCTTTTTCATATTAATTGGCTTGATATTCTAATTATACAACACCTTTTAAAAAGTTAAAACAAAGTTCTTTTTGACTGCTCCTGCTGTATTTTTTTATATCTTTCAAACAACGTTTTGAACTCAAATTTCGAAAAAATATTTTGAACACTATCAGGTGAGGGTAAAGAAAAAAAGCAATTTTCAATATCAAAATTTATTCCTTCTATATCTTTTTTAAGTTTAATTAATTCTTTGTTTTTCAAAATGAGGTCTTTGTTTTTAATAATTTTTTCTTTTAAATTGTCTGGCAGTAAATTTGCATTTTCTATTAATTTTTCAACGCTGCTATATTCTTTTATAAGTTTTATTGCTGTTTTATTGCCTATTCCCTCAATCCCCTTTATATTATCCGTTGGCTCGCCTGCCAAGCTTTTAACATCCACTAATTGTTCTGGCTCAATGCCACCATAATCTTCTTTAAATTTATTAATATCATAAATTTGAATGTCTTTTACTCCCTTTCTCAACAAATACACAGAAACTCCTTCTTTTAGCAATTGAAAAGTATCAGAATCGCCTGTAACTATAATAACCTGTCCAAGTTTTTTATCTGTTATTTTTGATATTAAAAAACCTATTATATCGTCTGCTTCGAAACCTGACTTTTCAAGGTAGGGTATGTTAAGAGATTGAAAAATTTCCTTTACGTACCCTATCTGCAAAACTAAATCATTCGGCGCCTCTGGTCTATTGGCTTTGTACTCTACCTCTATTTTATGCCGGAAGGTAGGCTCTGGCCTGTCAAAAGTTGCTAAAATGCAATCTGGTTTAATTTCTCTTATTATTTTTAATAAAATAGATAAAAAACCATACAATCCCCCTGTTGGCTTGTTGTCTTTTGTTTTAAAAGGAGGTAAAGCGAAGAAAGCTCTGTATAAAATTGAACTTACATCCAAGACTACAAATTTTTTCATAATTTATTTATTAAAAATAAATGTTAAAAGCCTTGTTTTTGGCGACACAACCTCAAAATTTATTATAATGTTTGGTTTTATTTTTTTAAAGATACTGCTTTTTTCAGGCCACTCTACAATAAAAATGTTTTTCTTTTCTTTTTGAATAATGTCCAATAAAACTTTTTCAGAAAAATCTTTTCCTTTTTTATTTAATCTGTAAAAATCTATGTGAAAAAGGTTTCTAAAGTTTTTACTCTTTAGTGAATACCTTCTCATTATAACAAAACTTGGACTTTGAATTTGCTTTAAAACGCCAAAGCCTCTTGCAAAACCCTTAACAAAAGTTGTCTTGCCGCTTCCCAAATCGCCTTTTAATAAAATTAAAAAATTGTCTTTTTCTTCTTTTTTTATCTCTTTTGCTAAAATACTACCTACTTTACTTGTTCCTCTTTCAGAAAAAGTTATTATTTTTTCAATTGACTTTTTCATTTTTTAGTATAGTTTTATAATTATAAACTTATATTGAATTTATGAGGAAAATACATGAACTTAAGAATATAATATCACAAAAAAGTAATATTTTAATTATTTACAATCCTGAAAAAGGATTGGACGCTACTTCAGCAGGCCTTGCCTTTTTTAATTTCTTAAATAAGTTTAGAAATGTTAATGTTATTCCAAAAAAAATACCACCTCAATTAAAAGAATTTGTTAAAACACCAAAAGCTATATGCGATGAATATTACTCAATTGAAATAAAAGCAAAAAATATAGAATCAATATTTTATGAAAAAGACGATACTTTAAAAATATATTTAGTTGCCAACAATGGCCAAATAAAAGACGACGATATAGTTGTTAAAGAGGTTGTAGAAAAATGTGAAAGGTGCGATTTATTTATAGCAATAGGCTTTGAAAAAAAAGACGATTATTTAAAAACATTAAAGGAATATAATTTACCAGAAGACACCAGAGAGACTGTTTGTATAAACAATAATGAAAATTGCGAAAATTTTGGTAAAATAAATATATCAGCTAAAAGCGGGTTTTCTTTGTGTGAGCTTTTAACATTTATTTTAAAACATATTGATGAAGCAGGTTTTGATAAAGACGTGGGCGAAATATTAATTTTTGGAATAAAAAGTTTTTGGGATGGTAAAAAACTACCGAACAAAACTCTTGAAATAATAAATTATTTAACTCAAATAAACCAAAAATGGAATTCAAAAACCTTGAAACAATAAAAATAACCCTAAAAGATCAAAAGGAGGTTAAAAACATAAAAGAATTATGTAAGTTAATAGAAGAGAGAATAAGTTATCCTATAACTACATTATTAAATGTAATTATGTATGGCTCTATAAAACTTGATGCCTCTGACATCCACTTTGAAACATTAAAAGACGAGGTTCTGTTAAGATTAAGGGTTGATGGCGTTCTACATGATGTTTTAAGATTTCCAATTAAAGTATACGAACAACTTTTATCAAGAATAAAACTTTTATCTAAAATGAAACTCAATATAGAAAATAAGCCACAGGATGGCAGATTTTCTGTTTTTTTAGAAGGAAATGATACTTTAATAGAAATAAGATCTTCTACTCTCCCTTCTGAAAATGGGGAATCAGTAGTAATGAGGATTTTAAACCCAAAAAATTTAAAAGATATATCAGAACTTGGCATAAGAGAAGATTTAATGGATATATTTTACAGGGCTGTGAAAGAACCAACAGGCCTTATTATAACAACAGGTCCAACAGGATCTGGTAAAACAACTACTTTGTATGCTTTTTTGAAAAGCGTTAAAAGTCCTGAGGTAAAAATAATAACAATAGAAGACCCAATAGAATATCATTTAGAAGGTATAACTCAAACTCAAGTATCAGATCACTATAGTTTTGCAGATGGATTAAAATCTATTATGCGTCAAGACCCTGATGTAATTCTTGTGGGAGAGATCAGAGATGAAGAAACTGCAAAAATAGCAGTTCAAGCATCTCTCACGGGACACAAAGTGTTTAGCACAGTTCACGCCAATGAGGCTATTGGAGTAATATCAAGATTAAAAACCTTGGGAGTAAAGGTTAGCGATCTAGCCTCTGCTCTAACTATGTGTATAGCCCAAAGACTTATAAGAAAAGTTTGCACTTATTGCGCTGAAAAAGAAAAGCCAAACCAAGAACTTATCAAAAAAATAAAAGAAAATCTTGAAAACATATCACCTCAAGTTAGAGTTCCTGATATTTCTAGTATTTTTATATTAAAAGAAAAAGGTTGCGAAAAATGCAATTTTACAGGATTTAAAGGAAGAGTTGGTATATTTGAGGCATTTTTGTTAGATGATGAGTTAAGAGAAATGATAATAATAGGAGAAAGTCAGGTAAGTATTAAAAGAAAACTAATACAAAAAGGGATGACTACTCTCAAACAAGATGCTATAATAAAAATGTTGGAAGGGAAAACAACATTGAGCGAGGTAGAAAGAGTTGTTGGAATGATTTAGTTGCCTTAAGCTGGAGGTTAACTTTGATTTGGGAATCAAAAGGTCAGAATTTTGTAAAGGCATATTCCAGCCGAGACCAGAATACCCTTTTACAAAATTCCTACCTCCAGCCTAAGGCAACTAAATCATCATTCACCATTATAAAATAAATAAAGATGTCTGTCAAGTCCAGAAATGATAATAATGAGATTGAATCTTTTGAAACATCTTTAAGACCAGAAAGATGGGAAGATTTTATTGGTCAAGAAAAAATAAAAGAAAATATTAAAATTATAATAACAGCGGCGAAAGAAAGAGGTCAAACTCATTGCGAACACTTGCTATTTTATGGGCCTCCTGGTCTTGGGAAAACATCAATGTCATATCTCGTTGCAAAAGAACTTGGAGGAAACCTAAAAATAACCTCTGGCCCTGCCATCGAAAAAGTAGGAGATTTGGCAGCAATAATAACTAATTTGTCAGATGGAGATGTTTTGTTTATAGACGAAGTTCACAGACTAAACAAAGCAATAGAAGAATACTTGTACCCTGTAATGGAAGATTTTAAACTACACTTAACCGTTGGAAAGGGAGCTATGGCAAGAACTATGGAGTTAAAACTACCTAAATTCACAATGATAGCGGCAACTACAAGATTGGCTTTAATTTCCTCTCCTTTAAGAGATAGGTTTGGTGCTATTTTTCAATTTGATTATTATAATATTGAGGATTTAAAAAAAATACTTTTGAGAACTTCTAAAATTTTAGACATAGATATAGAAGAAAAAGCAATAGAATTAATATGCGAAAGGTCAAGGTTTACTCCAAGAATAGCAAATAGATTGTTAAAAAGAGTAAGAGATTTCGCCCAGGTTCATAAAGAAAGCAAAATAACACCTGACATTGTATTAAAAACTTTTAAACTACTGGATGTAGACGAAAAAGGCCTTGAAAAAGGAGACAGAAAAATACTTGAAACAATAGCCAATAAGTTTAATGGAGGTCCTGTTGGTTTGCAGCTTTTAGCATCAGCAACAAACGAAGAAGAAGACACAATTCTTGACATATATGAGCCTTATTTGCTAAAACTAGGTCTTATAGAAAGAACTCCAAAGGGAAGAATATTAACTATGGAAGGTTACAAGTATTTAAAAATTAAACCAGCTAATCAAAATAGAATATTTATTTAAAAACAAAAATATGTCAGGGCATTCAAAATGGCATAATATAAGAGTTAAAAAGGAAGCAGAAGATGCCAAAAGAAGTAAAATATTTTCAAAGTTAGCAAGAATGATAACAATAGCGGCAAGAGAAGGCGGTAACCCAGAAACAAACCCAAAATTAAGAACTGCTATAGAACAGGCAAAAAATTTTAATATGCCATCTGAGAATATAGAAAAAGCGATAAAAAGGGGTACGGGTGAATTAAAAGGAGGGGCATTAGAGGAGTTTTTATTTGAGGCTTATGGTCCTGAAAACAGCGCAATTTTAATAGAAGGAATCACAGATAATATGAAAAGGGCTTTAACAGAAATAAAGCAGGTTTTAACAGAAAGCAACGCTAAATTGGCTGAATCTGGCTCTGTAAAATGGATGTTTACTCAAAAAGGCGTTATAATAGTAGATATTTTAAAACAAGACGAAAAATACAAAAATAAAGAAAATATTGAATTAGAAGTAATAGAATGTGGCGCTGATGATATTGATTATGCAGAAGAAAATGTTTTGTCTGTATACACAAAAACAGAAGATTTAAACAAAGTAAAAAACTGTCTTGAAGGAAAAGGCATAAAAATAGAATCAGCATCTCTTGATTGGATACCAAACACAACAATAGAAATAAGCGATAAGGCAAAAGAAGCGCTTAAAAACTTATTCGAAAAACTAGATAACCTTGACGACGTCCAAGAATTATACTGTAATGTTAATTTATAATAAAAATGGTGATATTAGGAATAGATCCAGGAGTTGAAAGAACTGGCTATGGCGTCATAAAAGTTAGCAAAAAAACATTAAAATGCGTTGATTATGGGTGTATTTTTACAGACAAAAGCTTAAACATACCTCAAAGAATCCTTGAATTATCAAAAAGTCTCTCAAAAATAATCAAAAAATATAAGCCAAAAGTAGCAGGGGTTGAAAATATTTTCTTTTTCAAAAACCTTAAAACTGCTGTTAAAGTAAGCGAGGCCCGAGGTGCTATTTTATTAACCCTGGCCAAAAACAACATAGAAATGCTCGAATTCACTCCCCTACAAGTAAAAATGGCACTTATTGGCTATGGAAGGGCTGATAAAGGCCAAATACAAAAAATGGTAAAAGAGATACTAAAACTTAAAGAAATTCCAAAGCCAGACGATGCCGCAGACGCTATGGCAGTGGCAATTTGTGCTGTAAGGCAGCTAAAATTGGTATAAAAAGGGCATTTTGGGCCAATTTTTGGGCTTTTAGAACTTACCTTAAAGAACTTGACATACAAATATATTTGATATAATAAAAGGTATAAAAGGTCGATTAAAAACCAAGGAAGAAAAACATGATTACAATAACATTAAATAAAGAGGAGAAAGAGGAAGAGAGAGAAGAGAACTAAGTTTTATTCTTAATTCTAGAGCTTGGAGCCCCGGTCAAAACCGGGGTCTTTTCTTTTTTCTGCTATATTATATAGTAAAAGTGAGGGGAAAATTAATAAAAATGCCAAAAAAACCCAAAAAAACATCCAAAAAATCAGGATATAAAAAACTTTTTATTGCCTTAAAGATTGTAGGAATCGCCCTTTCTGTATTTTTATTCCTTTTCGCCTTTGCTTTTATTTATTTTGCCAAAGACCTGCCAAGACCTGAAAAATTCACAGAGGTCCCCTTCCCTATGCCAACAAGAATATATGATAGAACAGGAAAAGTCCTTTTATACGAGGTTTATGGCGAAGAAAGGAGAGAATTAGTAAAAATAGCTGACATCTCCCCTAATCTTATAAACGCTGTTATAGCCGCAGAAGACGCTAATTTTTATAAACATTTTGGTATAGATATAAAAGCGCTTCTAAGGGCAACTATAAACAATATTAAAAAAAGAAGGTTCGCAGAAGGTGCTTCAACAATAACCCAGCAACTAATAAGAACGACTTTTTTAACAAGAGATAAAACGCCAACAAGAAAAATAAGAGAAATTATCCTTACTTTAGAATTAGAAAGAAGATATCCAAAAGAGCAGATTCTTGAATGGTACTTAAATCAGGTGCCATTAGGCCCTAATATATACGGAGTTCAAACAGCAAGCAAAACATATTTTGGCAAAGACGCAAAAGATTTAACAATTCCAGAGGCAGCAATAATAGCTGCTTTAATAAGAGCACCAAGTTATTTATACCCGTACGGAAACCACTTGAATGAATTATTAGAAAGAAAAGACTAT
Source organism: bacterium HR34 (assembly GCA_002923395.1). NCBI lineage: Bacteria > bacterium HR34. Next base: position 14,839 of record BEIK01000007.1, read on the forward strand.
GTCATAGACAGAATGGTAGAGGTTGGCTATATATCGCAACAAGACGCCCAAAAATACAAAGAAGAAAAAATTGTTTTCCAAGAACGAAAACAAAACATACTCGCCCCCCATTTCACTTTAATGGTTTTGGATTATATCACGCAAAAATATGGAGAAGAGTTTTTACAAACAAAAGGTTTAAAAGTAATAACAACGTTAGATTACGATCTTCAAAAGTACATTGAAGATGTTGTGAAAGAAGATTCTGAAAGACTTAAAATGTATAATGCTCACAATGTTTCTGTGGTTGTAATAAATCCAAAAGACGGCTCGATTGAAGCACTTTTAGGATCGAAAGATTATTTTGGTGAAAAATATCCTCCAGACTGCCAGGAAGGATTGAATTGCGCTTTTGATCCAAAGGTAAACGTAGCAACTTTTGGTTTTGGAAGGCAAACAGGTTCTGCTATAAAACCTCTTTATTATGTACTTGCTTTTGAAAAAGGTCTTTCTCCTGAATCAGAAATATGGGATATACCAACAGAATTTAACCCAAACTGCCATTTTTTAGGCATAGAAATAAAGGATAAATACGGCCTTGACTGCTACCACCCGCAAAACTTTGATGGTAGATTTAGAGGGAAAATAACAATTAGAAGCGCATTGGGACAATCTTTAAATATTCCATCTACAAAACTTTTTTATCTAGTTGGATATCAAGACTTTTATAATTTTGCCAAAAAAGCAGGAATAACAACGATACCTAAAAATATATCGAACGCAGGATTGTCAGTGGCATTGGGTTCTCTTGAAGTTAAATTAATTGATTTAGTGGCTGCTTACTCTGTCTTCGCTGCCAACGGCACAAAAACAACACCATACTTTATAAAAGAAATAAAAGACATTAACGGAGATATTATAGAAAAAACAAACATTAGTAAAAGAAAAATAATAAGCGAGGATTCTGTAAAACTATTAAATAGTGTTTTATCAGATAATAATGCGAGGGCTCCTGTTTTTGGACTAAATTCTGCTTTATATTTTAAAGATTACCCAGTTGCTGCTAAAACAGGGACGACTCAAAATTTTGAGGACGCTTGGGCCATGATGTACACTCCGACTTCTGTTTTAGGCGTTTGGGTTGGAAATAACAACCACGAAAAAATGGCAAAAAAAGCAGGTGTATTTTATGCAGGAAACATAGCCCATAAAATTATGGAAAAACTATTAGAAACAAGAAAACCAGAACCCTTTGATTTTAATGTTAAATCACAAAAAAGAGTTATAAAAATACCAGAAGACAATCCGCACACAATTTTATACTATGTTAGTAAAAACAATTTTAATGAAACACCTGAAAATCCAAAAAACGATCCACAGTTCAAAAACTGGGAAGAGTCTTTAAGGTTTTGGTTAAATCAAAAAAAGTTTTAATCAATTTTAAGAGGCATTATGATGTATATAAAATCTTTATCCTTTTCTGATTTAAACAAAACAGGCTCGTCTTCACTGTTTAACCCCATAAAAATTTCGTTTGTATTAAAAACATTAACACCTTCTATCAAAAATTTATAATTAAAGGCTATTTTTATATCTTTACCCGACAAATCGGCCGTTAGCTCTCCCTCAAATTCTCCTGTTTGTTGGTTCTCTGATTTAATTAAAATTTTATTATTTTGCACATTAAAAACAAAAACAACATCGTTTATTTTACTTGAAAAAACAGACGCTAATTGTATTCTTTGTAGAAACTCATCTTTATTAAAAACAGCCTCTGTTGAGAATGTTACTGGTATAATTTTTTCATAACTTGGAAATTCTCCTTCTATAAGTTTTGATACTATTTCAATGTTAAATATTTGATAAGATTTATCTTCAAAAATAAACTCAACTTGGTTTTCTGATATAACTAAATCAACAACACCATCTATTTTAGAAAAAACATCAATAAAAGATCTTGCTGTTTTAAAAGGAAGGATGAAGCTAAAATCTAAATTGTTTTCTTTTTCAAAATAAACTTTTTGTTCTGCCAACCTAAAATTGTCTGTCGCAACTAATTTTAAAACATTATTTGAAGCATTGAAATAGACGCCTGTTATTTCAATTTTTGTAGAATTAATTCCAATAAAATTAATAACCTTAGAAAGAGCTTCACATAAAGCTTGAGCTTTTATTTGAACTATTTTTTCTTTATTTTTTATTCTTGGAATTATGGGAAAATTTTCTTTATTATCTGTTTTAATTTTTATACTTGCCCCTTCGCTTTTTATTAATAAAAAATTTCCTTCTTCTTGTAATAAAACTTTTTCAGATGGAAAAACAGAAAAAGTTGACTCTAAAGTTCTAGCGGGGCAAACAACACTTCCTTCTTTCTCGTTATCAGCTAAAACTTTACATAAAATTGCATGTTCTAAATCCGTTGCTTTTAATTCTAAATAATTCTTTTTACTTTCAATAAACAAACTTGATAAAATTGGTAGGTTTATATTCTTACCTGTTGCTCTTTGAACTATATTCAATACTTGTTTTAATATATTTTTGTTTATAGTTGTTTTCATAGTATCTGTGTAAAAGTTAATTTTTTGATAATATATTTTAGTTTTTATTGTGTAAAAAGTGTTTATTAATTTGTTTATTTTTTGCTATTTAATTGTTAAATATTTTAATGATTTAATAAATAATTTTTAATTAATAGTTTTTCAACAATATATCCTCTGCCTTATCAACTCAATTTCCTCATATAAGTCTTTATTTACTTTAAGTTCATCTTCTATTTTTTTACAAGCATGCATTACGGTTGTGTGATCCTTTCCGTTAAGTTTTCTACCAATTAAAGGGTAAGACATTTTTAACTCTTCTCTTAATAAAAACATAACAATCTGCCTTGGTTTTACTATTTCCTTTTTTCTTGTGTTACTTAAAATATCACTTTCTTTTACATCATACATTTCAGCTGTTACTTTTATTATTTTTTCTAATGTTGCTTTTCCGTTGTGGTCTATATAACTTTTTAATATATCTTTTACTTTTTCTATTGTTATATTCTCAGAATATATTTGTTTGTAACCCGCTATTTTTATTATCGCACCTTCTAATTTTCTTATATTTGTTTTTATGTTTTCTGCAATATATTCTAGCACACCATCTGATAATTCTATTCCCCTCTCTTTACACTTTGTTTTTAATATTGCTATTCTTGTTTCTAAGTCTGGCATAGAAATATCAACAACCATTCCACCCTCAAACCTTGATTTTAGTCTTTCTTCGATAATAGATAGGTCTTTTGGTGGCCTGTCAGAAGATATTATTATTTGTTTATTTCTTTCATATAAAAAGTTAAATAAATGGAAAAATTCTTCTTGAGTCTTTTCTTTACCGGACAAAAATTGAACATCATCTATTATAAAAACATCTAATTCCAACAAAGAATTTTTCATTTCTTCTATGTTTTGGTTTTTTATAGAATTAATAATTAAAGAAATTAATCTTTCACACTGAATATATTTTACTTTTAGGTTTTTATATCTTTTTAATATTTCATTTCCTGTTGCCTGTAACAAATGAGTTTTGCCCAAGCCAACATTGCCATAAATAAAAAGAGGATTATAAGAACTGGAAGGATTTTGAATTATTGAAACACAGCATGCATGAGCTAACTGATTAAATGGCCCAACAACGAAATTTTCAAAAGAATATTTTTTGTTAAGGTTTGTTTTAGGATCTATTGAAATATTTTGTAGTGTAAGTTGGTTTTCTTCTATTAATTTGTTTTTTTTAGATGACCTAATAGTTCTTTCTTTAATGTTAGTGTTTACCCTTCCTACAATAAATTTTACTTGGGATATCCCAGAGTTTATTTCTCTTAATATCTTTAAAATTTGATTGTAATATCTGTTTTCTACCCATTCTTTTACAAAGTTGTTTGGTACATAGATTTCAAGCAAATCGTTTTGAGTTTCAGCAACAGATGTATTAGAAAACCACGTTGAGAAATTAGCAGGAGACATTTGTGATTGAAGTTTGGCTAAAATTGATTGCCACAACTCCTTTTTTGTCATAGTTTTGTTTTTAATATTTATAGTGTATAAATACAAACAAAATTGTCAAAATCCACAAAAAACTCCCTAAAAGCTAATAAAATAAGCAAATAAAAAATTTTTCTTGTGGAATAACTGTGGATAACTTGTAGATATTATGTTTGTTTTTTAATTGACTACATTTTAAATGATTGTTATTATTTTTTATTATAATTAAACATAATTTATGCTTCCAGGCGCAAAAACTAGAAATAAAAAAAGAAAAAGAACTCATGGTTTTTTAGCGAGAAAATCAAAAAAAGGAGGTAAGAAAGTTATAAAAAGGAGAATAAAGAAAGGAAGAAAAAGGATTACTGTTTAATATGTTTAAAAAAAAGTATAGGATAACTAAGAAAAAAGATTTTGAAAAAGTTTTAAAATCTCAAGATACAAAAAAAATAAACTCAAAATTTATAAATTTATTTTTTTTGGATAATAACTTAAATTATCCTCGTATATCTGTTTTGGCAGGCGTTAGAACAGTGTCAAAAAAAGCAACAGAAAGGAACAGGGCGAAAAGAAGGGTGAGAGAGGCAATAAAACAAAAATTCTCTATTATAAAAGATAAAGGCGTTGATATTTTGGTTTTTTGCAAGAAAAATTGTATAACCGCTAATTTTCAAGATATATTAGAAGATGTTAGGAGTTCTTTGTTGAGGTTGGTTGACTTATTAAAAGTGGAAAAAAATAAATAATTTGCTAAAATAGAAATTATTACTATCCTTTATGAAAAGGATTTTTGTTTTGTATAAAATAATCCTCTCCCCTTTTATTGGATGTCAGTGCAGGTTTTATCCTACATGTTCTGAGTATTTTTATTCGGCAGTAAAAAAATACGGAATAGCAAAAGGAGTTTTAAAAACTTTATATAGATTGTTAAGGTGCAATCCTTTTTGTAAAGGAGGGATAGACAATCCTTAAAATTAAAAAAACATATGGAAAACATTTTAGTATCTATCTATGATATATTTTTATACAACCCACTTGTTAATTTATTAGTAATAATATATGAAAATTTTCCTATAAAAGATTTTGGTATAGCAATAATTATTTTAACTTTACTTATAAAGTTTATATTTTTTCCTCTTACTCAAAAAAGCATACAATCCCAGAAAGAATTAAAAAAAATACAACCTAAAATAGATGAAATAAAAGAAAAATACAAAGACGACAAAGTAAAGCAAAGCCAGGCTTTAATGGAGTTGTTTAGAAAGGAAAAAGTTAATCCAATGTCAGGTTGTTTGCCAATATTGGTGCAGATACCTGTTTTAATAGCAGTATACAGAGTTTTTTGGCAGGGAGTAGATCAAGAAAAACTTGTACCCCATTTGTACAATTTTGTTCATATAACAGGTTCTATTAACTATAATTTTTTAGGATTAGTTGATTTATCAAATCCATCAGTCCCACTTGCTATAACTACAGGTATTTTGCAGTATTTTCAAGCCAAAATGGTAACACCAAAAGCATCTTTAAAAGAAAAAGATCCTATCAAAAAAATGCAATATCAAATGATGTTTTTCTTACCGCTTATAACTATTATTATTTTAATCACTCTACCATCAGCCCTTGCTTTGTATTGGTTGGTTTCTACCCTATTCACGATTTTTCAGCAATATATAATTTTTAGAAAATAAAAATATGGAAGAAAAAGAAATTAAAAAACTAATAGAAGAATTTTTTGAAAAAGCAGGTTTTGAAAAACAAAACGTTTTGATCAAAATATCGGAAAAAGAAATTTTAGTTGATTTAAAAGCAGAAGATCCTTATATTTTAATAGGGAAGCAAGGACAATCTCTTTTGGATTTACAGTTTTTATTAAAATCATTGGTTTCTAAAAAAACAGGAAAAAACGATTTTAGTTTGATGTTGGATATTAACGATTACCATAAAAAGAAAATAGATTATTTAAAGAAAATGGCAAATACAATAGCAGATGAGGTTTCTCTTTTAGGTAGAGAAAAAGAGTTAAATCCTATGCCTGCTTTTGAAAGAAGAATTGTGCATCTTGTTATATCTCAAAGAGAAGATGTTATATCAGAGAGCGTTGGCAAGGAGCCTAAAAGAAGAGTTGTTATAAAACCAAAAACAAGCAAATAATTTTAGAAAGATGGCAACTTTATTATTAAGAGATCAGGGTTAATAAACTGTATTACTATAAAAGATACTGCTATTACAACCAAACCAATTATTGCGTAAGTTATATCTTCTTTTGCTTCTTGCATTTGCGCTGAATTACCGCCTGATGTTAAATATCTAAAACCACCTATAACTATTTTTATAAAAGCAAAAAGAGCAGACAAAGAAATCATAAAATAGTAAGCCCAGGCAATTAAATCAACTAATGATTGTTTTTCGTTTAAGTCATATCCTCCGAATTCCGGAAAATCAAGATTAAGGCAAATAGGCGCCTGTTTTTTTAGATAGCATTTATTGTTTTTATCAATATCTAATGTTGAGCAAGAAACCCATTTACATTCTATGTTTTTATAACACTCCTCTTGACGGAGTCTTTCACAGACATTTTGCGCAAAACTTAAATTAGAAAACCCCATAAATAAAAATAATAAAAATGTTATTACTGTAAAAGTTTTCATCATTTTTCTCTTAATGTTAATACTACTGTTATTGTCCACCATGGTATTAAACCTACTAATGGTATTAATTCTAAAATAAGCCCACCCACCACTCTTAGTAAAACCCTTCTTAAAGGCGCTCTCGTTGCTTTTTGTTCTATTTGTTTTAATTCTTTTTGCATCATTTTGGCTTTCTCACCCATTCTTTGCTGTAATTGTTGCACTCTTTGCTGTTTTGACCTTGCCATTTCTCTTAATCTATATAGCATCCACAAAGTGATTATAAAAGTTGCCAAAATATCCAATCCTAATGATAAGGCCTCTCCTATTGTGAAAGCAGTTATAAATTGAAGTATTGTTAATATAGAATCAACACTATCTACTATAATAGCAAAAATTAAAATTACTATAAAATCAATATCTGTGGCTTCAATTCTTTTGGATTCTGCAAGAGCGGACAACCCTTTCTTTAACGCTTTAAGTTCCCCCCTTTGTGCCATCAACTTTATTTCTTCCATTTTCAATTTTGCTTTCTCTTTTACACTTTTAGCCTTTTTTTGCCTTTCCTTAAGTTTTTCTCTCTCTTCTTCTATTTGTTTCCCTTTTTCCTCTAAAATTTTATAAGCATCTTCCCTGCCAAATAAATTCTTATTACTAAGTTCTGTTGTATCATTTATCATCGCAGGGTTAAATTCTTGTTCACTTCCATATAACCCATCTCTTTTACTTCTTTCTATTTTCATTCTTTCAAGAAATGGTTTTTTCTTTTCTTCTTCTTTTATTTCCTCTAAACTTTTAAACTTAGTTCCTTTTCCTTTTTTTGGAGAAATACGATTACCTTGCGGATCATAATAATACTCTTCTTCATCTTTGTTTATTACATTACCGTATTCATCTACATCAGACTCTCTTCTTTTTTTCTTGGGCTTACTATCATTTATTTTATATTTCTTAACAAACCCGCCGCCTGGGAGAAACGGATTAACTGCCATTTTATTGTGTTATTTTTTAATCAAGTCATCTTATATAACTCCTCCCTCATCTCTTGATACTAATTCTTCAGGATTTGTAGTTATAATTTTGTGTTCAGTAGGAGAGGCAACAACTTTTATGGCAACATGCTGTTGGCCGGCGAAAAATATTCCTTCTCCCAAATCTGCCTCTAACAAGAGATATTTTTCAGCGTCTGTCAAATTAAAAACTTTTTTAACCAAATCAATAGTAGCAGGACTTTGTTTTAAAAGTAGTTGTAAAGACGAGTTTGTTATTATTGGCTGACCATAACTTGACGTTAAGAAGTCGCCAACATCCTGAGTTATGGTTGTAACACCAAGCCAGTATTTTCTCGCTCTCTTTACCATACCATACAAAAATGCCGCTCCTTCTTCTGTTTGCATCATCCACCATGCCTCATCAACAATTAAAATTCTCTTTTTCAACTTTGCCCTAATTTGATTCCAAATATATCTCATTATTACATACATTGCCATTGGCCTTAACTCGTCTTCCATATCTCTTATACCAAACACAACAACAGGTTTGTCCTCCATTTGTATGTTAGTTGGCTGGTTAAAGAAATTGGCATATGTTCCTTTAGTAAACTTCCTTAATCTTCTAACAAGCGATTCTGCCCCTTCCATTGTTGATAAAACTTCTTCTAAATCCTGCATTAAAGGCACATTTTCCTGCCATTTTTCATAAGGAGTATTGGGAGTTATATCTTTTACGGCATAAGTTTCTGTTAAGGCTCTGTCTATAATTGCGTCTTCTTCTGGGGTAAGGCCTCCTAGCATAATTTTTAACAATCCAACCAAGTTTATTATATTAGACCTCAAAACATCTTCTGGTCTTTCATCCTCTCTTATTGGCGGGAGATCAAATGGGTTTATATGGTTTTTTGCAGACAAAGAGAAATCAAGATAAACTCCACCCACTGCTTTTGCCAAGTTTCTATATTCATTCTCAGGGTCTATTATTATTGAGTTAACCCCTACCATTGCATATCTTAAAACTTCAAGTTTAACAGCGTAACTTTTACCAGAACCACTTTTAGCAAAAACGGTAGAGTTGGCATTTTCCAAGTTAAATCTATCAAACAAAACAAGAGAATTGTTGTGAATGTTTATTCCATATAATATTCCCTCATTAGTACTTAAGTCAAAAGACACAAAAGGAAACATACTTGAAAGAGTGCTGGTATTTAGCGCTGTGTGAACAACAAGTTTGTCTAATCCATAAGGTAGTGTTGTGTCAAATCCTTCTTTTTGTTGGAAAACTGCAGGTTTTATGTATATTAAGCGGGATTCTAAAATTGCTCTTAATGTCGTCTCAACATTTCTTAAATCATCTGGATTTTCTCCATAAATTGTTATATATACTCCAACTCTAAACATTCTCTCTTGTGCTCTTTGTAGTTGATCTCTTAATGTTTCAAGGTCTTGGTAAGTTGTTTCCAAAGCAGGATCTCTAACATAACCTTTTTCTGCCCTCTCTGCTATTTCCAACTCAATTTCAGCGACCTTTTTTCTTAGTTGTTTTAATATCTTCGTTGTGTCTATTGGGAAAATGTGTATTGATACATCAAAAGGAACATCTAAATTCACAACAGGAGAAAACCAACCTGTTGTTAAATATCTTGGATAAGAAAATATGAAAAAAGTTTTTGATAACCTTTCGCCAAATTTAATATAATTTTGATAGACCTCAAAAGCAGGAGGCGCTATAATGTCAGCCAAAGTTATATTGGCAGCATCTACAACAACCTCCTCTATTGTTTTTTTCTTCTTATCTTTTTGGCCTAAGTTTTTTAAGAATGGTAAATCCATATAATTTTATTTTATACTGTTAATTCTGGTGGAAATTGTGGATAAGCGCCAACCTCAGCCTCTGCTATGTGATATGATGACCAGAATAACTCTGCTATTTCAGCAGTATTTAAAGGAACAGATTGCAACCCGCATCTTCTTAAGCCTAACGCAACAAACTCCATTCTTTCATAAAGCGCGTTTTTATATCTTTGGAATTCTTGCTCTGTTATTCCGCCAACATTTTTTAGGCTTATAGAAAATAAATCTATCGTATCCCCTCTTTTCAAGGTTTCTTCTGCCTTTGAAAAAGGTACAACAACAAAAAAATTTTTAGACATTATTTCTCCCCATTTGCCAACAGGCGGAGCGCCTTCTATTAAATCCGCAACAAATTCTCTGTAAGACGCTATTTGTTCTTTTAATAATGGATTTTTCTGTTTTACCTCGAGTTCTTTTAGTGTGTCCAAATAAAGAGTAAAATTTAACCTTCTTGACTGCACTAATATTTGTATTGGGAAATCCAAAGAATTTAAAAAATCTTGAAAAGAATAAATTATGGCTGTTTGCTCATCTTCTGATTTTAGAGCAAAATTTATTGGAGAAACCATTAAAATTCCTCTTAAAGCGCCATTTTTAAGCAATATAACCCCTTCTCTTATTTGTGAAAATTCTAATAAACTTTGAGTCGAAGGCATTATTTTATGTTATTAAAGTTTTTAATTTTGTATTAAGCGTTCCCAAACTCCCCTTTCTTCTTTCTACTTTCAATTGAGGTTCCTCTTCCTCTTCTTTTATTTCAATTGTTTTCATAACCAGCCTTGGCATTACAACTTTTTTTTGCCAGACATACCTTTTTGTTATAAAAATAAAATTAAAACTACTTTTTAGAAATTCAAGAAAAGGCTTTCCTTCTATTTTTACAAAAGCAGTAGCAAAAGCGCCACCTCCTAAAAATATTATTACAAAAACTAAAAAAAGAATTGGTACTCTAATAAGAAAAGCAAGAAATATAACCAAAAAAGCGACACCCAAAACAACGGCCTGCCTAACAGTTAAAAAGCCAATTATTTTACCTTCGTATTCAATTTGTGGAACAACATATCTTTCCATATTAAATTATAACAGATTTATTAAAAATTAATAAGCAGAATCTTTTAAATTTTCTTGTTTCTCTTCTTCTCCCTTTATCTCTTTTGTTTCTTTTTCTCCATCTTTATTCTTACTGTAAATTTCTTCAAGATAAGTATTAAATCTTAAAATAACGTTACGCCCTATTAAAGTAGTTATTTCGTCAACTTTATTTTCATAGTCTACAACTTCTTTTTTAATTTTATGTCTAAGCAAATTTGGATCTAACTCACCGCTTAACATATCAAAAATTATTTGTAAAAAATAATCGCCACTTTTACCGCTTATTTCTTCAAGTTTTTCGCATAATTCACCACATTTTTCAGAGAATAAAAAATCCCTTACCCCTTCAGGAAGTTTATTCACAAAATCCCAAAATTCAGTTGTATTTTGTATTTTCATATCTATTTATAAATAATCATCTATTTTTGTTTGGCCGCCTTCTCTTGTTGTCCTTTTTTTGCTTTTTCCTAATTCTTCTAACGTACGCTCTAAAACAGAAGCCTCAGTTGTATATTTTGAACCACGTATTTCCTCTACTAATTCTACTAATTCTTTATCCTTCTTTTCCATGTAAGATTTAGCCAAAATATCTATCATTTCTCTCTTTATTTCACTGCTTACTTCCTCATCTTTTAAAATTGATATTATTGCATAAGAAGTCATAGATTTCATAATATCTTTTGCTATATTCCTGTATCTTATTTTTTCTTCTTCTTCACTTACTCTTAATGATTTATCAATAACTTCATTTAATGCCTTTCTATTAAATTTCGGACCAAAACTTCTGCCCGTTATTGTAACAAGCTGAGAGTAAAATTTAGCAGCTTTATCCCTCTCGCTTAGAAGTTCTACACCCTCTGCTTTATTTAATTCATCTACAATCTCTTTAATTTTAACGTCGTCTAATTCAAGTTTTTCTTTATTTTCCGTGATTGATTTTATAACTTTTTCTTTTACTTTTCTATAAGTAGCGAGATCACCTTCAATTAAACTTTCAATATCATTATCTGTTAATCCTAATTTATCTTTATTTTCTTTAATTAAACTTAAAACACTTGTTATACTATCACTACGATCAATTCCGGCAATACTATTTTTTAAATTTTCTAATTCTTCTTTGCTGATATGAAGTTCTTTTTGATGTTTTTCAAGGATTTTTATAGTTTTTTCCATATCTTCTTCTGTGGCCTCTTCAAATTTGCTTATAGTTAAACCTAACACATTTTCTAAATCATCCATTTTTTCAATAGAAGAAGCAGCCTCCATAAGTTTTACAACTTCTCCAGTATTTAATTTTTCAACTATTTCTTTTTGTTTCCCTCTTCTGTATGCCTCCATTAGTATTTTGAGTTTTTCTGATGGATTTATTGCTCTGAAATATTGATTTTGAAGTTCTTCCTGACTTGCACCCTCTTTCACGTGTGTTTTGTTGTAAATTTCTAATTGCTCATCTTTTGAAGTTAGTTTTCTGCCAGCTCCTGTTAAAATTCTTCCTACTGTCATTGCTGTCACAGGATGCCTAAATTTAGCGCCTTGTTCCATCATTCTCTTACCCATTGGTTCCGTTATTCTTTGTTTTAGACCTCCTCTAATTTTAGTTCCAAGAGATGATTTACTAGCACCTTCTTTTATTTTACCTTCTAACCACCTTGCGCCTCTTTCTGCTCTACCTAGTGCTTGATGTGCTTGAGTAGGACCAAACCTCGAAGCCACCCAAATGCCCATAAATATTATTACAAAAGACATTGCGGCCGTAGTAGCGAATCCTAAAAAATCTCCCCAAGTATTAACATTAAACAAATTAAATCCACCAATATTATCCTTTACTTCCCCTGATGCTTCCAACGCGCTTTTTAATTGTATCGTCATAGTGTCTTTTGTTATCTCCATAAAAGAAGCCGCTAAATAAAGAGAAAACAATACAGGTACTCCCAAAAACGCCCAACTTATTAAAGCACCCCACCACCTTTGAAACCAACTTCTTGTTCCCGGGAATATATAAGCCAAAAAAGCCATAGGCCCAAAAATGGTTATTAGATAAAGTGCCACCTCTCTGATTTTGAATAGTATAGCCAAAATAGCAAATACAATTGTTCCAATTGAGTAATACATAAGCTGGACAAGATAAAACATCAAAAGCGAAGTGCCAGCTTGCCAAACGTCTATCTCTTTAGAACTTCCTAAGTTATCAAAAACTTTTGAAAACATATCCATCAAAGGATCAAAGTTAACATTATTTGAAAGAGTGTAAACAGTATAACTGTCTCCAACTGCTTTAATGAAAAAATTATTCAAGATAGCCGCTACATCAACAAAAAAAGCAACAACAACTCCGCTAAAGTTTATTAAGACAGCCGAAACTATAAAAGGAATTATGAGTTTTTTTATTTCATATTCAGCAATTCTTAAAATAGTTGCAAAACCCATTGCAACCAAAATTATCAAGTAAAACATATTAGCAAAATCCTTCATAAAATTCCACATTCTCGTTACTACTTCGTTTGTTTCTGGAGCGCCTGGCAGAACAGAAATACTTATGCTGTTGGCTATAAATAAGTTAAAAGTTAGAAAAACAACTATTTTATATACCTGCTCTGCTAAAAGAGCAAAAACAGCAGTTATCAAACTAACGATTAAAACTCCTCCTGCAAGAAAGAAGTTTGTAAGGCTAGTTAAAAGATTGTTAAAGTAACAACCTATATCTAATCCGCAACCTCCTTGAGCAAATGAAAAACTTGGCGCTGAAACTAAAAATCCCACCACAAAAAGAAAAGCAATGTATTTAAAATTCTTTTTGAAAAACGAATTTATTTTTTGCATCGCTGTTTTTATTTTTATTTATTTTATTATACTACTAAAACTTTTGTAAAGCAAAATTAGGAAAATTAATTTTTTAAAAAATTTCTTGACTTATGATTGATTTTTAGTTATTTTGAAAGTGTGATGAAGAACGTAGGAAGAATGGCAGCTCTAGGAATTATATGGATTTCTATAATGGCAGAAACTGCATGGGGGAAGGTGGTAAGTTCCCGATCACCCCCCCCAGACCCTTCATGGACATGGGGGGGAATACTTACGCTTGTGCTGATGGTTTTACTTATGGCTGCTGCGGTGAGTGTCATTTTCATTGCCTGGAAAATGAAGGTGAGAAGGTGAGTAGATAATACTCACCTTATTCTCACCATAATTCCCCCTTTTTTTTTCTTAACCCCGACCCCTGGCAAAGGCCAGGGGTTTTTAAGTTAAGATTAGAAACAATTACTCAAGTTATTAAAAAATCAAAGGTTATTTTCACTAACAAAAACATGTGAACCAATTTGCATGGTTCTCTTTCGTCTATCCAGTTTGTTTTTGGATTGTCTGTTTTGTTTTCATTTCTTACTCCTTTGTATTTTACAATTCAACTATTTGGATAATTTATTTCAGGTGGTTTTAGTTTATCTGTTTCTGACGATTCTAATAAAACTTTTGTAAAGCAAAATTAGGAAAATTAATTTTTTAAAAAATTTCTTGACATATTATTATTTTTAGTTAGTATAAAAGTACAATAAGGGGTGGTAGGAAAGAGCGAAATAAAAAAGAGACGGAGTAGGCCGAAATTAATAGCAAAGCAGAGGGGCCTAAAGGCATACAGAAGAAGGTAAGATACAATTAACTTCCTCCCTTTTTTTCTTAACTCCGACCCCCTGGCAAAGGCCAGGGGTTTTTAAGTTAAGATTAGAAAACATATTTTACTTAAAATCGCCACCAAAATATTTTAGATATATTCTATCTGCACTTAATTTTCATTAAAAACTCCTATCAATGTAATTCAGATGTTTCAAATAGTGAAGCTTTGTAGCAGGTAAAAGACTTTTATTTAAGGCTATTTATTATAGTTATTTGAATTATTGTTTTTTATTATCCCTATTAAATTTCAATATATAAATAATAGAATAGCAAAAACTTTCCCATAAAATTCAATTGTAGTTAGGCTATTTTATTATGAATCAAAATGAATCAAAATAAATATTTTAAAATTTTTCTAAAACCCTATTGAAAACAAAGGAACTTTCATGCCAAGTAGATTAATTATTGTTGTGATGATTATCCAGCCAAAGATTGCCACACCATAACCTATTAAAACATATTTGAATCCTGTTATTGCTTGATGTGTGAGCGCTGGAATCCTTATTATATAGTTTGCCGCGAAAATCCCAACAACCATTAGAACAGCAACTATTAACATAAACCTTGTTATTAAAAAATCAAAGGTTATTTTCACTAACAAAAACATGTGAACCAATTTGCATGGTTCTCTTTCGTCTATCCAGTTTGTTTTTGGATTGTCTGTTTTTCTGCCGCAAGGAGTTATTGAAAAAATGTTTTCTGATACCTTTGATGGTATTAAAGTAAAGTTCACGCTTACAGGAGTACTTATAAACTCATCAGTACATTTATCTTCAATGCAAGAATACATTGTTAAGGTATAATCTCCCAAGCAATAAATATCTGTTTGAGCATCGTTTTCCGTCCCTTTGTGCGTTACAATTCCGCTTTTAATAACAGAACCTATTTTATCAACACAACTTTGGCTAACTTCATCATCTGATTTGCTCTTATATTTAAACTCATATTTGTAATACCTTGGAGTGACAGAGTCTCTTGGAGCATTCCACTTTATATTAAACCCAACTTGGGCCTTATCGCCATTTACTGGATAAGTTATTTCAGGCGGTTTTAGTTCAGAAATTTTAAACGACTTTGATGTTTCTGGTCCGCAAAAAGCCTTAATTCTTTCCTGTGGTATGGTTTCTGGATCTTTAATATCAGGAAATCTGTCAGCGCAAGTTCGTATTGTTAAGCTATATTCTTTACCTGGTTTTATTTCTGGATAATCAAGAGTAACTTCAGGATTGCTATAATCAAGATTATACAGAGGATCAAGAATTATTTTATGAAAAACATTTCCAGTTGCCTCTTCTTTAATTTCTACATAGTAAGAGGCTATTCCTTGTCTGTAATCGTTTACTAAACTTTCTGGAGTTTTATCAAAATGATTTGGCCTTTCTGTTATTACTATTTTGTCTGGTATATTTTCAGGTACTTTTACTTTTTCTGATTTAACCTGAGCGCCTGATGTAATAAGAGTAATTGTACTTTTATTTACGCAACTTTCTTCTATAGCACCTTTAATCTCAGATAGACCTGTAGAATCTGTTTTATACAATAAAGATGGATTATTTGGATAATTTTGATGTTCGCCAGTAAACTCCGGACTTTCTAATGGATTTTTAGAGCAAACATAAAGATTTAAGTAATAAGTTCTATTAGGTTTTAGGATTGGCTTTGAATACCCTTCTTTTGTAAGCCATAAATCACCTATTGTTATTTCATTTGAAGTTACTACAGCCAGACCTGCAAACTTACCTGGAGTTCCATTTGTTACATCAACCAATTCTACAGCATAAGCCCTATACCCTAATATTGGATTCCACTTCACAACTGTGTCTACATTAACAAGCGTTGGGCTTTTTTTTGGAGTTATAAATCCTCTTTCAATAAATTCTGCCTCTCCTACAAATATCCAATCCTGCCCCATTTCAGCGCCATAATAGTACCCTAGCGCTTCTTCTTGTTTTGTTAATGGTTTAACTCTTGCTTTTTCATCTGGCTTTCCATTGTTTGTAAGTTGGCACGCTATTCCATCATCTCTTAAACAAGTTGCAATACTCCATTTGTATAGAACATTTGATGTAAAACTTTGAAGAGTTGTTCTAAAATATGGTTCTACTGTTTTAAATGTTGTTGGAGTTAATTTTACTTCTCCTTTTAATAGAGGTGGAGGATATGTTGTTTTATTAACAACAGCGCCATGATAATCTCCTAAAATTTGGCCTTGTAAGTTAACTAAGCATGCAGGTGATGTTGGATCTATGGCGTACAAATCACTATAAGGGCAGTATTTTTCCCATTTAGGGTTTGTGTCAGTTTCCTTTATCCATAAATCCTCGGATTTACTATATTTTTCTTTCCAAAAATCGTCATGCCAAAACTTCAAGTAATAACTCTCCGCCTTCAAATATCCTTTTGAATTGTCTTTGTAGTCAGCAGGATAATCAACAGGGCACCACTCAAACAAAACAGGATAAGTGCTATAAAGTTGGTTAATGTTATTTTCTATCGCGTCATCTAATCGTATTTCTTTGCCACTTTCATCGTACCATTTAGTTAAGTTAACATTAGCATAATATTCTTTTAGTATCTGATGAAGTTTTTTCCTTTCTAAATCATCTCCATAAATACTTTCAGGATATATTTCACTATAATTGAGGACCCAATTTACATTAGGTCCAAGGCGTAGCAGTTCAAAATCAGGATCAAAAGGATATTTTGGCTCTGGTGCAATAGAAGTGAATATTTTTTGTTCACCGTAATTATAAGTTTCTCCTGTTTTATAGCCATAACTTACATTTATATCAGTATATGTTCCTGATTTTAAGAGACATTGAGTCATTTTTTGATAATTTTCATTATCATTAATAGGAGGGTATAAAATTCCTCTATATTTTTTATTAAAGTCCACTTTAATTATTGGTAGATATCTATTGTAGTAATATTCTACTGTGTTTAAATAATCGTAAAAATCATACACAAAATCATTTGTATCCAAAGATATATTGGAGGCATTGTAAAATAAATATAAATCTTCTAATGATTCTAAATTATTCTTAAACGCATTTTTGTAGTTTACTTGTGTGAAATCTCTTATTTCATATTTTGGGTCAACCTTTGTTGGAATAAAGTCCTCGCATTTTTTGTTAGACAATGGATAAAACAATATATAAGCAGAAGTAGCCTCATTTTTACATTCATCCTCATTTTTAATGTCAACCAAAGTTCCTTGTTCCCAATGCCCCTTTCCTGAGTCGTACTTTGCTTTTTCACCATACAAAGGCAAAGTAGATTTCATTGGATATTCATTTAAAGGAAATCTGTCTAAGTAATCTTTTACTATTTCTTTTGTATATTCACCCGATCCCTTTTGCGTATTAAAAAATTCAATAATATATCTGTCAGGGCCTCTTAAACTATCAATCCAACCTAAAACTTTATTCCAAGAGTATTTGTATATTGGAAGTTTGTATTTACTATTTTCTTTTTCTTGAGTTCCTATGATGTTTATCTTAGTCCCGGCGCTTATTTCTCCAGGATCCCACGGTCTCCCTATACCTTCATCCGCAAATAGATTAGCACCCCTCCAATAATAACCTGCTTCTGATATAAAGTTGTCAAAGTTTCCAGGGAAGTTGTTTTCGTTATCTTGCATTCCAGGGTAATACATAAAAGGAGTGCGGTAGTAAATTTTCCCGCTTTCTTTTCCTATCTCAGAAGCATAACAAGTAAATGTT
>BEIK01000008.1 GCA_002923395.1 bacterium HR34
TACCCTCCAAGTTAAATCCTTAACAGTGTATGGTATGGTATATTCGTTACGAGACGGGGTTATGAGAGAATCTGAAACGTCTGCGTCTTGAGGTTGCTTTTTAACAAAAGCAACATCATCTGGTGTTGCTAAAAACCATTTGTATGTAAACTGCCAATCTTCTTCACAACCAATTTTTTCATACCAATATTTAATTTCGCATACTTCATTTCCATTTGCATCAACATGGCATTCTTCCCGTTTTTTTTCTTCCACTACCATAACTAACCTTGGATATCTATAGTAAAATGTTGTATATGAAACATCTTTACCTTCTTCCAAAATATCGTCTGTATTTAAGCTATTCTTTCTTTCTTCTTCTCCAAAAACATAGTCGTTTTTGTCACCAAGTTCATAAGAACCACCTTCACTTATTATTAATACACCATCTCCTGTATACCCTGTTTCCCCATCTTCTTCTATTGGTCTTTTCCCAGTTTTTCGAAAAGAAGATCCTATATCTTCTGAGCTTCCTAACTTGCAATCATCTTTACCATAAAAAGCTGAAGCTGGATAAGATATTAAGCTTCCTAAAATGAAATTATAGCTTAAATAAACCCGACCATGAGTGCCACATTGCCATCCATGAGACACGTCAACACTACTGTTTTTTGATATAACAGTCTTCGCTTTTATTGTTACAGTTCCACCAGGACCACCATTAGGACTATCGTTACCGGGTCCTCCTTTTGCCTGTATTGTTGCGTTATTGATCTTAATATCTTCCCCCTCTATTTTAATTTCGCCTCCCTTACTCCCAGCTGAAGCTATCCCAATCAAGATTCCTTGATAAGCGTTAGCGGTTAGTGTACTGTTTATTTTGACAGATTTTTTTCCTGTAATTTTTATCGTGCCGCCATCATTCAGAAGATCCCCCTCTACATTTATCTTTCCATCTATTTGAACATTTTCCCCATTGATTTGTACCTTTCCATCACGAGGCAACGATTTTATCTCACTTTTTACTAGTATATCACCACCATTAATAGTTATTGTCCCTCCGCCACCATAATAAAAAATTTTCTTACCATGCCCTCCTATTGATTCTACGGAATTATTTATTTCAACCTTACCAAAACTCGAAATTGTTATATCACCACCCCAACCACCACTATCTCCCCCTCCTCCTGCTGAAGAAACTCTACCATTTATTGTAACTCTCTCTGATCCAGATATTTCGATTGAGCCACCATCGCCACCATCGTAAGTATAGCCATAACCGCCACTTGAAGATACTTGTCCGTTTAATTCAATCTCTTTCCCCGAAATCTTTATCCTTCCACCATTTTGTCCACCAGCATTTCCCTTACCACTACTGTCAATTACTCCATTTATAGTTATTTTACCATTCTCCGCAGATATCTCTATATTACCTGGTATATTAGCATAGTTGCCTGAAGCAGAACTAGAAACATATCCTGAACCTGAAATATTAACATCTCCATTGTTAGATGTTATAATTATATCTCCTGCCCTTGCATATGAACCACTATCACTAGTAATCTCACTTCCAAACGAGCTAATTTTACATAAAGATATATCTTCCTCGGCTTCTATATATATGTTTGTAGTATGCCTAAGATAATGATCATTCACATATACGCCCTTTTTTGTTATTTCAGAACACTTGTTAGAATATATTCGCCCTCCAACTATGAGGGAAAATTCCTGCGCATACAATCTTTCGTTCCAATAGTGCCACTCAGTAGTACTGTATGGCGAGGCAATTGTTATTTTCCCGTTAAGCTCGAGATCTCCTGATACTGTAATAACTCTTTTAGTTTCTTCTCCCTGCCTTTTCATCTTAACAATAACTTCTCCATCTATTTTTGCGCTTTGGTAATGAGCGTGGAACGCATTAATTATACATTGTTCCCCTTCACGTACATAAAGAGTTGAATTATTTACAAAATCATTACATAATGGAATATCATCCTGGGCAGATACGTTTTTACTTTTTGGGAAATAAAAAAGAAAGATACTAAAAAAAGCACCCACGAAGATTATTGATTTTATTATTCTTGTGTGTTTTCCCATAAATTAATTAGGTCTTGAATTTGGATTTGTTCTGCCCTTTTTTTTAAAAAATTTTCTTCTATTTTTATATTCATCTTACTAAGTTTTAAATTGTGCCTTATTGTTTTTCTTGGATGTGAATATAATATTTTAGCAAAGTCAATAAAACTTGTATAGTCTTTTTTTAATTTTTCAATATTTTTCTTTGGCGTGATTTTTAAAATAGCAGAATCTATTTTTGGTTTTGGCCAAAAATTGTTCTTACTAATATATAGTAAAATTTTTGGTTTTGCCAAATACTGCACTTTGCATGCTAAATAATTCATTTTTGGAGGTTTTGCTACGATTCTTTGGGCAACTTCTTTTTGGGTGGTTGCTATTATACTTTTTGGTGTTGGACTAGCCAATAGGGACAATTCTATAATTTTTGTTGCTATATTATATGGGAGGTTGCCTACTATTTCAAAATCACCGCCTATTTTATATTTTTCCGCAACCTGATTTAGATTCTTTAAGACTTCAAGGCAATCATCTTCTATTATATAAACATTCTTGTTTTTTTGGAACAATTTTCTGAGAAAATCACAAAATGCCTTGTCTTTTTCAATTATTATTAGTTTTTTGGTTTTGTGAGATAAAGGCAAACTTATTTGCCCCAACCCGCCACCTACTTCAATAACCGTATCGCAATCTACAAAAGAAATCATTTTTTCAACAATCGCTTTGTTAATTAAAAAATTTTGGCCAAAAGTCTTTAGAGGAGCCGCTTTTATTTCTTTTAATACATGTTTTATGGTTTTAGGGCTGTATAAATCCATTTTTTTAGGATTTTTGTTTTTTACTTATTTTTTCTTGACCTTTGTTTATTTTAAGATACTATTATTAGTATAAAACATATGAGTAAATTCTCAAAAATATTTTTTAGCTTGCCTATAATTAGGCTAATTTTCTCTGGTACTTTAAACAAAATAGGCTTTGGGGTAGCCATATTTTTGTCTGTTTTGTTGTCTTTTTCAATTAAAGCAGAGGGGAACAGGCCTTTTATTTCAGCATATTTATTAAATAATAATGTATCAGAATTTCCTGTTTATTTGTCTCAAAATAGAGCCTTTGTAGAGGGTTTGCCATATGAAAGTTTTGAAAATACGATCGCTTCTGTTTCTTCACCATCTACCATAACACCTTCTTTAATGGCTGTGGTAACGAGCGGAAGCAATACTGGTAGTTCTGTGATCCGAGATTATGTTGTAAAAGAAGGCGATACATTGTCTTCAATAGCGCAAAAGTTTGGTATTTCTGTAGAAACAATTAAAAATACAAATAAGATAGGCGACAAAATTTATCCAGGTCAAAAACTAATTATTTTGCCTGTCGACGGCCTTATACATGAGGTAAAAGAAGGCGACACTGTTTTTGAGCTTGCTAAATTATATCAGGCAAAAGTTGAAGACATTATTGCTTTTAATGATCTTTCGCCAGACGGAAAGATATACATAGGAGACAATTTAATAATTCCTTATGGTAAAATGCCATCTTATGAGTTTATTGCTCCTGAAAAAGTAGTGAAAATTGCTGATGGTTACTTTATTTGTCCGATATCAAAACCTTGCACAATAACTCAAGGGCTTCACTGGTATAATGCTGTTGATATAAGCCATGGAAGATGTGGAGAGCCTGTATTTGCAGCAGCCGGCGGAATAGTTATTAAGGCAAAAACAACCCAATCAAGGTCTCCTGAAGCTTTTGGAGGAATGGGAAATCATGTGAGAATTTTACACCCTAATGGAATAACAACTACTTATGGCCATTTGCAATCGGTTTTAGTTTATGAGGGTCAAAAAGTTTCTCAGGGTCAAATTATAGGTTTGATGGGAGGTGTACCAGGAACACCTGGCGCTGGCACAACAACAGGATGTCATGTTCATTTTGCTGTTGGTGGCGCTCCAAATCCTTTTGCAAAATAAAATCTCATAAATTTATTCCTCGAATATCCTATAATTCAAAGCCTCAGCTGTATGCTCTATTGTGATTTCTTCACTTCCTTCTATGTCTGCTATTGTTCTTGAAACCTTTAAAACTCTGTGATAGCCTCTTGCAGATAGTTTTCCAGAGTCCATAAATTTTTTGAGAAGATTGTCACTTTCTTTATCTATTTTACAGTACTTGTTTATTAATTTAAGAGGTATTTCAGAATTATATTCAAAATTTTCGTTTTTAAACCTTTCTTTTTGTATCTCTCTTGCTTTTTCTACACCGCTTTTAATTTTTTGAGTTTCTGATAAATCAGGCTCTTTTGTTATATCTTCGTGTTTTATCGGTTTAAATTTTACAAATAAATCTATTCTATCCATTATCGGGCCTGAAATTTTCTTTCTATATTTTTGAATTTGATTTATAGAGCAGACGCATTCTTTTTGATCTGATATATAATAACCGCAAGGACAAGGGTTGCACGCTATTATTAGCATAAAGTTTGCCGGAAATTCAAACCTTTCTTTTGACCTTGCTATTGTTATTCTACCATCTTCTATTGGTTGCCTTAAACTTTCCAAGACATCGCGGTGAAATTCCGGAAATTCGTCCAAAAACAAAACTCCTTTGTGCGCCAGTGTTATTTCCCCCGGTTTTATTGGATTTCCGCCTCCTAAAATTGCTGCTTCAGAGCTTGTGTGGTGAGGATTTCTAAACGGCCTTTGATAAACTATTCCTTCTTTTGGCACCTGCCCCAATATACTATATATTTGAGTTAATTCTATTGCTTCTTTTTCAGATAGAGGTGGCAGAATTGAAACTATGCTTTTTGCCAATATAGTTTTTCCAGATCCTGGCGGACCCTCAAAAAATATATTGTGCATGCCGGCTGCTGCTATTTGCAAAGCCCTTTTTGCAACATATTGGCCTCTTATTTGGCTTATATCTATTTCGTAAGATAATTGCTTTGATAAAATTTCTCTTGTGTCGTTAACTTCCGGCTCTATATTTATTTTGCCTTCGATATACTTTATCGCCTCTTTTATATTGCTGACTCCGATAACCTTCACGCCCTTCAAAATTGCTGCTTCTTTTGCGTTTTGTTTTGGCAGTATAATTTCTTCTAAGTTTAGTTTTTGAGCGAGGATTGAAAACAAAAGAGCGCCTTTTATTGGTTTTACTTCTCCTGTTAAAGAAAGTTCACCCACAATTAATGTTTTGTTTAATGGTTTTGTTTTTATTTGTTGGGAAGATATTAAGAAACCTATTGATATTGGCAAATCATACAAACTTCCTTCTTTTTTAATGTCAGCAGGCGCCAAATTTACTAATACTTTAAAAGATTTGCTTTGAGGTGCTGTGAACCCAGCATATTTTAAAACAGAATTTATTCTTTGGGCTGATTCTTCAATTGCTTTGTCTGGCAGGCCTACTATTTTGAATGTTCTTAAACCTTGACTTACATCTGTTTCAACTTCAACGAGCTTTGGCTCTATTCCTAATAACCCTGCTGACAGAATTTTTGAGAGCATAAGTTTCTAAGCGCATTTTATGCAGTATTTTGCAGTTGGATTCGCCTTTAATCTTTTTTCGGATATTTCTTGCCCACACTTTTCGCATTTTCCATAACTGCCCTTTTCTATTTTTTGCAAGGCCTCTTTTATTTCGTTGTATCTTTTTTCTAAACTTTCTTTTATTTTTAGCATTGCTGTATAATCTTCAACCTCATCTGCTGCTTCTGTTGGTTCTTGATGGCTTCCTTCTAGACTTTGTTCTGGAAACTTTGTTGTCCATCTGCCGTCTTCTTCATAAGCAATTTTTGATAGCTCCTGCCTTACTTTTTCTAATTCATCTTCTAAGTTTTGTTTTATTTCTTTTATTGTATTGTTGTTCATAATTTTTAATTATTTAAGTTAAGCCTGCTTATTATTTCTAATAAACCAACACTATGTGTTGATATTATAAAATAATTTTTATAAATAGTCCAAACCACTCCTGACTCACTGCCTTGAAAAGTAACATATCTTACTTCAACATTATTAATTTTAGCGGTTTTAAATACGAGTCCAATAGCATTTCCAGGGTTTTTTGCTACGGTTTCTACCAAGGGCGCCAACCCTAATGGCAAATCGTTTTCACCTTCCATTATTGATTGTTTTGCATCATTTTCGTTTAACCCGCTTTTTATTGGCATTAATAAATTAAGAGAATTATAATCTTTTTTGAAAATATAAAGCTGGTACGTGTTGTTGAGGTTTTCTAGTATAACCTTTGGTAGTATTGTAAATGTACTTTCTAAAAATGTTTTTAAATCTACTTCTTTGCCATCATTATCATAAACCACTATTCTTAATAATTGGTTATAACCAACTTCGTTTTTAATGTTTTTTATGCTGTCGTTAATTGTTTTTGTGTTAGGATTGTAAAAAATAAATTTTATACCGTCTGTTTTTATGAAATTTTCTTCGTATTGAGGAATGATATTTTCTTGGATTGGTGGGATTGTTGTTTCTTTTTGGTTTCTTTCTTCTGCTTCTGTTGGTTGCTGCGTTTTTTTGATCTCAGGCCCCTTTATTAGCATATCTAAAATTTTTAGGAAAAAATTTTGTCCTGACTCTTTTATATCAAAGTTTGTTTGGATATTTATAGCTGGAATTTTTACGTAGTCTGAAATGCGTCTTCCGGTAACTGCAAATAAAATCAAACTTATACTTAAGAATATAACTGTTAACATTATTAATACTACTAGAAATCTAATAGCTATTTTTTGACCTTTAGATAATGCCTTAGGAATAATGATTATTCTCTCGCCTTCTCTGTATTTACTTATTATATCTTCATCTTTTCGCTTTAACTGTAATTCTGCGTCAGATTTCCAAGGTCTTATTTTTACCCTTTTTTTGAAAGATAATAAGCTTTCTTTTTCTGTTTGGGGTTTTTGTTTTTCTCCGGTTGCTATTTCAGGTTTTTTTTCTGGATAGAAAAATTCTTGATTACGGTTTTGTGTTGTTGGTTTTTTTATAACTTCCTCAATATTATTATTGTTTTGATTAAGTATGTTTTGAATTTGATTTTTTATCTTTTTTCTTAATTCTTCTATGTTTTTTATGCCGTCTTTATAATATATATCTTCTATTAGTTGTTCTTTTATTAGTTGTTCTTCTTTCGGTTGTTCTTTTTTTGAACTTTCAATTTCTTGTTGTCTCTGAACTTCTTGAATTTTTTCTACTGATGGTTGTTCGCTCTCTTTTATTGTTTGGCTTGGCGGTTGTTCTATTTTTATTATTTTAATTTCTCTTTTTGGCTTTTCTTCTGTTTTTTTAATCTCTTCGCTTTTTTGAGGTTCTTCTTTCACCTTCCCTTCTTGAACCTTTTCAGCCTCAAAAGAAACAGGAGTTCCGTCTTCTATTTTTGTAATTTTGACATCTCTTTTTACCTCTTCTTTTTCTATCTTTTGAAAGCTTGCAACAGTGGTACTGAAACCTTCTCCTTTTATCGCTTTTTCTTTTTCACCAAGTTCTTCCCCGCTTTCTATTTCAATATAACTTTGATTTTTTTCTATACCTTCTATACCAAGATTTTTAAGCTCCACCTCCAGTTTATTTCTCTCTTCTATCTCTTTTCTGATTTTTTCTATTTTTTGTAGTTCTAATAACGTTTTTTTACTCTCAGAGAGCCCCATCATTCTTAATCTGTTTAACTCTTCTTGGGTAGCTAATTTTTTCCCCAAAATCAAATCTTTTTGCATTGTCTCTATAGCATCTTTAGGTACGTCGTCTTTCTTTATAATTGTTTTATAGTTATAAACCATTTTAATTATTGTTTTTTTGGATAACTTGCTTTCTTGAAAGATTTATTCTTCCAAGTTCGTCTATGCCTACAACTTTTACAGGTATAATCTCCCCTATTTTTACTATATCTTCAACTTTATTAACTCTGAAGGGCGCTAATTCTGATATGTGCACCATGCCAACCTGTCCCGGTAAAATTTCAACAATTGCTCCAAAAGGATATATTTTTACAACTTTTCCTTCAAAGATTTCACCAACTTTTATTTCTCTTGTGATATTTCTTATCCATTCCAACGCTTTTCTTGCTGAATTCTCTTCTTCTCCTGTTACAAAAATGGAACCATCTTCTTCTATATCTATTATAACATTAAATTTATCTATTATCTCGTTTATTACTTTACCGCCTGGCCCTATCACTTCTCTAATTTTTTCTTCTGGTATTTTAATATTCAAAACCCTTGGAGCATATTTTGACAATTCTTTCCTTGGTTCTGCTATTGTTTTTTTCATTTCCTGAAGTATTTTTTCTCTACATTCTTTTGCGAGATTAAGAGCATCTTTAATAATATTGTAAGTTATTCCTTCTATTTTAGTGTCTAATTGGATTGCTGTTATTCCTTTTTCTGTGCCTGCAACTTTAAAATCCATATCTCCTTCATGGTCCTCCGGGCCCTGTATGTCTGCCAATAATTTATAATTATCGTAATTATTCTCATCTACTATCAATCCTATCGCTATGCCAGCAACTGGCCTTTTAATCGGTACACCAGCTGCCATTAAAGCAGCCGACGAACTACAAGTAGAAGCCATAGACGTAGAGCCGTTAGAAGAAAGAATTTCTGTAACTATTCTTATTGTGTAAGGAAAGTTTGCAAATTCAGGTATAACAGGAAATAAAGCCCTTTCAACCAACATTCCATGACCTATTTCTCTTCTACTAGGCCCCTTTAATGGCGATACTTCCCCCGAACAATATGGGGGAAAATTATAATGATGCATAAACCTCTTTTTTCCTATAAATTCCATGCTTTCAATTACTTTTTGTTCTCCTGGCGCGCCCAAGGTTAAAATAGACAAAGATCTTGTTTTCCCTCTATTGAAAATTGCAGAGCCGTGTGTTCTTGGAAGAACATCTATTTCAAAAGAAATTGGCCTTATTTCGTTTATTTTTCTTCCATCTGGCCTTTTTCCTTCTTCCAAAACTTTTTCATGGAGTATCTCTCTTTTTATTTCTTTTATGTAGTTGTAGGCATATTTCTTATCTTCTTCTGTTGCCTGAATTCTTTTCAAAATTTCATTTAGTTCGTTTTCTATATCAGGAGTATGCTCTTCTATGCCAGAGAACATCTCTTTTTCAATTTTTTCTTTTAGAGATTCTCTTAAAAGTTTTTCAAGTTCTTCTTTTTTTTCTTCTTTTTTTATTTGCAATTTTTCTTTTCCTAATTCTTTTATTATATTTTCTTGAAACTCAAACATTTTGCGTAAAAAATCTTTTGCATATTCCACGGCTTCTAAAATTTTTTTTTCTGGAACTTCTTTTGCTTCAGCTTCTATCATATTTATAACAAAATCATCTTTTGTTTTATTGGATTTAACAGCAGATAAAACAATGTCTAATTCTGCTTCTTCTCTTTCTTCATAAGTCGGGTTGACGATAAATTCTTCCTTCTTTTTTGCTATTCTTAAACTGGCGACAGGCCCATTAAAAGGTATGTCGCTAATTCCTAAACTAATAGACGCTCCTATTATTCCCAAAATATCAGGGTCATTTTCTTTGTCCCAAGAAAGGGTTGTTATTATAACTTGAGTAGGATTTTTAAATTCTTTAGGGAAACAGGGTCTTATGGATCTGTCAATTAACCTTGCTGTTAAAATTGCTTCTTCTGTCGGTCTTGTTTCTCTTCTAATAAATCTTGAGCCTAATATTTTACCCGCAGCGTAATACCTTTCTTCATAATCTACTGTTAAAGGGAAAAAATCTAATATTGTTGGATTTTTGTCCATGGTTGCTGTTGCCAGTATAACAGTATCTCCTAACTGAACCGTGCAAGATCCATTTGCTTTTTTAGCAATGCCAAACCTATTTATTTTTATTGTTTTGTTTCCGAGTTGCAACTCAAATGTTTTGTTGTTTTCCATAGATTTATTTTTTTAACAAAAATATTTCAGGAGTTTCACACAGGTCTATGAATTCATCGGCAACCTCTCTTAATTTAGATGATGCTGATCTTCCAAAAGCAACAACTTCAACTTTTTTACCATGATTTTTAAGATATTCCACCAACGGTACAAAATCACCGTCTCCAGAAACAAGTATAACAACATCTACACATGAAGAAGTTCTTATTGCGTCAACTGCTATACCAACGTCCCAGTCAGCTTTTTTTAATCCTCCATAATACTCTTGTAACTCTTTTATTCTAGTTTCGATGCCAGATTTTATTAATGCTTCAAAAAATGGTTTTTCTTCCCCTGTTTTTGTTTTAACAACATAAGCAAAGGCCCTTATTAGTTTTCTTTTGCTTACGCTTTCTTCTAATATTGCTTTGAAGTTTACCTTGCTGTTGTAGAGATTTTTGGCAGAATAATAAAGATTTTGAACATCAATAAACACAGCAACTCTTTGCTCTTTATGCCTTATGTGGTTTTCCATTTTATTTACTCTTTCTTAGATTTTTTAAGGCCAAGAAGTTTTACGAGTTTGTTGTATCTTTCTTTACTTTCTTTCAAGAGATACTTTAAAAGACTTCTTCTCTGTTCCACCATCTTCAATAAACCCCTTTTTGAGTGAATGTCTTTTGGATTTTTCCTCAAGTGATTTAATAGTCTTTTTATTTGCTCTGTGAGTATTGCTATTTGAACCTCAGGAGAACCTGTGTCTGTTTCGTGGATTTTAAATTTTTCTATTATTTTTTGTTTTTCCTCTTTTGTTAACATAATATAAAAAATTTAGATTAATTATTAAATCTTACAAAAAAATTTTTATTTAGTCAATCTTGATGATGCTTTTATTTTGGAAACAAAAAAAAATAAAAGAGTTTTGTTTTAGTTTTTGTGCCTCGCGGAGGGCTCGAACCTCCAACCTTGGGCTTAAGAGGCCCCTGCTCTGCCAATTGAGCTAGCGAGGCTTTTTATATTTTTATTTCGCACCTTACAGAAAACCAATCTGCAGGGTTAAAAGCACCTTCAATTTTACCAAAACCAAGGGCAGTTATTGCAATTTCTACTATAATGAAGGCGGCAAACATTATAGCAACACCAATCACAGCACTCTTTATTAAATCTTTACCGCGTGAAACATAAGATTCATTTCCAGCGCTAAAAACAATCATTGCACCACCTATCACCATTACCAGAACAAATATAGGAGGTGTTAGGACTGTTAAAATCAAATCTAGCCCGCCATCTATCATTACAAAAAGATGGCACAACTGGCAGTTAATTACTTTATCGCCTATCCCTTCTATATTAACAACTTTGCCGCAAGGAACTATTCCATCATACTCAACTTTGTAAGTATTTCCACTTTTATCTTTTACAAAATATGTTCCTGCATTAGAAAAAGAAGGAACAACCAGCATGCCTACTATAAAACAAATTGCTAGAAAAGGAATTATTTTTTTCATAAAAATACAATATATTAACAATTATATAAACTAGTTTTAATAAAATCAATTTTTTAGTGTCTCACATAAAGTAAAAATTAAAATTTTTCTAATTTTATATCATTTATGGTATGTAAAGAGGAAGCACGATGATCCCATTCAATAAACTCTAAATTGGTATCGCTTTTTTTGGATATTGTTTGAATAATGTCATTTAATTGGTCTTCTTTTACAAATATACATACTGCAAACACTCCCTTTAATCTTTTTATTGTGTAGATATTATATTTTCCTTTTTCTATACTATAATTATATTCGTCGTAGTGAATTATAGTATTATCTCGCTCTTCAGTTTTTACTATTACCTTGAATGGACTTAGCGTTTCTCCTTCAAAATTATTTACTATTTCTACTTCACTTTCCATACCCAACTCTTCTTTAATTAATCTTTTTACTGTATCATTTATGTTTTCTCCTTCTCTCATTTTTTCTGATAACCGTTTAATTTTTTTGCTTTTTTCTACAATTCGGCCGAGTATTGAGCCATTTTCATTAACGATATACACATAACCCATTATAAAATATATAAGCCTATATATTTCTTTATTGTATGAGAATAGTTTACATTCCCCAAGTTTAATTTCTTCGTACAAAGATTTTAATTTTTGAGTATTTAGTTTTTCAACTTTATAACTTTCGAGTAATTTTTTAAGATCCTCTTCATTAGAAATATTGTCATTTGAATATACAAATTCATAAATGCCATTCTCTACTTCTTTTACGATATTTAAAAGATTATTTCCTGATGATTCTGATTTTTCAAATTTTTTCATAATTTCCCTATAAAAGAAAATGTTCCACGTGGAACATTAGGTAACCCAATATTTACTTTTTAACATTTCATCTCTCTTTTTTTCAATGGTTTCAAGGTATTCTTTTGCTTTTTCAAACATTTCTTTTAATGTGTTATCTTCGATTTTTCCGAGTTCTTCCACTCTTTTTGTGAGATATTCTTTATTATTTTTTTGAGGGTCTTCTATTACTTCTGCCAACAATATATTTAGTATCCATCCAACTTTTGGGCCGGGTGATATGTTTAAAATTTTCATAACATCGTTTCCGTCGATTTTTAGCATAGATGTTGTTATTGCGTCTTGTGATACTTTTTCAACCAAATACTTAAAATGTCTTAATTTATAAGGTTCTGCTTTAGGGCAGCCAGACCCTATTCTATCTGCAATTCTCAATTGTATTAACTCGTTTATATTTTCTTTGCCAACGGCCCTTAAAAGACGTCTTATTGATGATGGCGTTACCTCACCAACATTATAATAAAACATGTGATATCTTATTAATTTCGAAACTTTTTCGATAACTTTTTTAGGGAATTTTAGCCTTCTTAATATATTTTCTGCCATTCTGGCGCTTACTATGTCATGGTTATAAAAAGTTGCGTCTGGCCCTTCTCCTTTTTTAACTCTTGGTTTGGCAATATCATGTAAAAGAACAGCCAACCTCACTTCTAAACTAAATTTTTGAGATATTGCATATTGCAAAGATTTTATGCTGTGCGTGTAAACATCGTAAATATGATGCTTGTTTTGAGAGACTCCATATCCTTCTAATAATTCTGGTATTATATACTGCAAAAGCCCATAAATTCTTAAATATTCTATGCCCAAACCTGTTTTATCTTCCATAATTATTCTAATTAATTCGTCTCTTAATCTCTCTTTAGATACATATTTTATTAAATAAGACAATTTTATTATTGCTTCTGATGTTCTGTTTTCAATTAACCAATCTTCGCCCAAAGTTACTAAAAATCTTATTGCTCTCATTAGTCTTAGAGCATCTTCTTCAAATCTTTCTTCTGGATTGCCAACTGTTTTTATTATTTTATTTTCTATATCGCTTAGCCCTCCGAGAGGATCTATAAATTTTACTTCGCACAAAATATTACCATTCTCCTCTATAATTTTTTTAATGATATCAATTGCTATGGCGTTTATTGTAAAATCCCTTCTTTTTAAATCTTCTTCTATATTTTTTGCTTTTTCAATTTTTGATGGATGTCTTTTGTCTCTATAAACGCCCTCTGTCCTAAAAGTAGTAACCTCAACTATCCTTAAATTTTCTTTTTTAGAATTAGTTAAAACGCTTACTGTAAAAAACTCGTTTTCATAAAAACTATTTTTAAATATTTTCTGGATTTGTTCAGGTTCTGCGGATGTAGCAATATCCCAATCTTTCGGCTCCTTTTGCATTAAAATGTCTCTTACGCATCCTCCAACAATGTAGGCCAAAAAATTATTTTGCTTTAATTTTTCTAACATTTCACAAACTTCTTTTGGTATTGGTAGTTGCATATTTTTGAACTTAATATATTTTTATTATAGAATGTTTTATAAAAAATAAAATGTTCCACGTGGAACATTTTATGCCCCCGTGGTGAAACTGGAATCACGCAGCGCTTCGGACGCTGTATTGCAGGTTCGAATCCTGCCGGGGGCGCCGAGCGAAGCGAGGCGAACACGGCAGGTAAGAACCCACAGAGGGGGTCTAAATGTTCCACGTGGAACGTTTCCGGGGATTAGCGCAGTGGCTAGCGCGCCGGCTTCGGGAGCCGGAGGTCGCGGGTTCAAGTCCCGCATCCCCGACAGCAATAAAATAAGCAAACATTAAGTTTTTATAAAATGTTCCACGTGGAACATTAAAGCCCTTTGGATTCATTGCAACAAATTAAAAATTTTTTGCTATAATTAAGCATATGGCAAGAAGAAAGAAAGACGATTTACACGCTTTATATTCTTTTTACAAATACCTTTTTTATGGTGGAGGAATTATCATTGGGATAATAGTTTTTTTAGTATTTGCTTTTAATTATGAAAATATTTTTAAAGAAGATATAAAAGCAATGAAAGAAGGTTATGAAAGTATTTCTCAAACTATACGAAAAGCAAACGAATTTAAGTCAAAATTATTAGAAAAATTTAATGAAATTGACCTTAATATTACAACAATTAGATTTAAGGGAAAAGGTTTAGAAATAAAAGCCTTTGTGGTTTTAACTCAAGAGGAAAAAAGGTTGGGTCTGTCTGTTTTTGAAAAACTAAACGAAAATGAAGGAATGTTATTCCTATACGAAAAAGAAGATTATTATAGATTTTGGATGAAAGATATGCGTTTTCCAATTGATATAA
Organism: bacterium HR34; assembly: GCA_002923395.1. Lineage (NCBI taxonomy): Bacteria > bacterium HR34. The sequence continues at coordinate 14,626 of BEIK01000008.1, forward strand.
TTTGGATAAACAAAGATTTTAAGATAGTTGATATAACAGAAAATATTTCTCCTGACACTTTTCCGCAAGTTTTTACATCAAAAGAGCCAGCGCAATATATTTTGGAAGTTAACGCAGGATTTGCTAAAAATAATAATATAAAAATAGGCGATTATATTGAATTTGACTTTGAGAATACGACGAACAAAAATAAAGAGGAGGGCCTATAGTATAACGGCAGTACGCTGCCTTCGCATGGCAGAGGTGGTGGTTCAATTCCACCTAGGTCCACAAAAGTTGAAAAGTTCGAACATTTAACAACCATATATTTATTAGACAAAATTATTTACAGTAGCCTCTATGTCGTTTTATTTCATTCTATTTTAGACAATTAAAAATTGATAATATTTATTTTGTTGATTTATTTTTTTTAATTTTTGGTATAATCATGGTAATTAAACTAAAGTTATGCCACGAAATAAAAAATCAAAAACAAACGAAACAAAATCCGAGAATAAAAAGACTCGAACTAGTATCAAAGAAAAAGGAGTAAAAAAAACTTCCAAGAAAAAAGAAACGAAAAAGAAAGATTCTAAGAAAGTAAGCAGAAAAGGAAAAGTAACCAAAGTAAAAACAATAAAAAAACCATCTCACTTAGAGTTCGTAAGATACGAAGAAAACCCAATTATTGCTCCAAAAGAAGAAAATGAATGGGAAGCATGGCAAACTTTTAATCCAACAGCAATTGTTTTAAACAATCAAGTGCATTTTTTATATCGTGCAGTTGGGAAAGATGGAATTTCTCGTTTTGGTTATGCGCTTTCTAATGATGGTTTTATTATTGATGAAAGATTACCTTATCCGGTTTATGAACATAAAATTCCACGTCCAGTGTTCAATATTTACTCTTATTTTTCTGGAGGAAGTTGGGGAGGCGCAGAAGATCCAAGAATAGTCCGTGTTAATAATGAAGATACTTTATATATGACATACACAGCCTGCGATAATTGCCTTGGAATTGCTATAACTTCTATTAAATTAGAAGATTTTCTTAATAGAAGATGGAAGTGGAAGGATCCTAAAATAATTTCGAAACCAGGTGAAGTTCATAAAAACTGGGTTATTTTTCCTGAAAAAATTAATGGTAAATACGCAATCTTACATAGCATTAACCCTAATATATCTATTGCCTATCGAGATAGTTTGGAATTTAAAGAGGGAGAGTACATTGAAAGTTATTATAAACCAGAATTTAGGGAAAATTGCTGGGATAATTGGACAAGAGGAGTAGGGCCAGTGCCCATTAAAACGGAATATGGTTGGTTAATATTTTATCACGCAATTTCAGCAAACGATTTCGGTAAGTATAAGGTTGGCGCAATGTTACTTGATTTAAAAGATCCAACAAAGATATTAGTTCGCTCTCCTTATCCGATTTTAGAACCCAACGATATTTATGAAAATAATGGCTGTAAATCTGGAGTTGTATATGCTTCAGGAGCAGTAGTTAAAGATGGCAATATTTTAATATATTATGGAGCTTCTGATAGTTATGTTTGTGTTGCCTATGCTAATTTAGAAGAGTTTTTAACGGCTTTAATAAAAAATCAAAAATTAAAACTTATAACCCAAACTTTAAAGAGAAAAATAAAATAAAGAAAATTATGATAATCGAACGCTCAAAATATAATCCGATTTTAAAACCAAATAGAAATAATTCGTGGGAAGGCGAGGCGGTTTTCAACGGTTGCCCGGTCGAAAAAGGAAAGAAGATTTTCCTTCTTTATCGCGCTCTTTCACTTCCTCATTATCATACTTTAGCGGGCACTACAATGAGAATTTCAGATATTGGAATCGCTGAAAGCGAAGACGGAGTTTATTTTACTAATAGAAGAAGATTTATTGTTTCTGAAAACGCATGGGAAAGATTTGGCTGTGAAGATCCGCGTGTTACTAAACTAAATGGTAAATATTATATATTTTACACTGCGCTCTCAATGTATCCTTTTAGGGCTGATGGCATAAAAGTGGCAGTTGCTATAAGTAATGATTTAAACAAAATTCAAGAGAAACATTTAGTTACTCCTTTTAATGCGAAAGGAATGGCTCTTTTCCCAGAAAAAATAAACAGCAAGATGTGGGCAGTTTTAACAGTTCACACAGATAAACCTCCAGCCCATATTTGTGTTGTTAGTTTTGATAAAGAAGAGGATTTGTGGGATGAAGAGAGATGGAAAAAATGGTATCAAAACTTTGAAAGTTATTCTTTAAAACTTCAGAGAAGGCCACAAGATCACATTGAAGTTGGTGCTCCTCCAATAAAAACAAAATATGGTTGGCTCCTTCTTTATTCTTATATTAGAGATTACTTCACAGGCGCTCCTCTTTTTGGAGTCGAAGCAGTACTTTTAGATATTAAAAATCCTCTTAAAGTAATTACCAGAACTCAATCTCCAATTTTAACCCCTGAAGAATATTACGAAAAAATTGGCCTTGTCCCAAATATAGTTTTCCCATCTGGAGCTTTATTAAAAGATGAATGGGTTCACCTTTATTATGGCGCTGCAGATACTACTTGTTGTTTAGCTTTTATAGAACTCCCCTCGCTTATAAATCAAATGTTAAATAGAGAAAAAATAATAATAAAACTAACACGCGCCAAGAATAACCCCATTATTACTCCAAACAAATCTCATTCATGGGAAAGTAAGGCAACTTTTAATCCAGGGGCAATTTATTTAAATGGAAGGGTTCATATTGTTTATAGGGCTATGTCAGAAGATAATACTTCTGTTTTAGGTTATGCTTCAAGTAGTGATGGTCTTCACATAGATGAACGTTTGCCACAACCAATTTATACTCCTCGAGAGCCATTTGAACATAAATCTCAACCAGGAGGAAATTCAGGTTGTGAAGATCCACGCCTTACCTTGATTAACGATAGAATATACATGACCTATACAGCATACAATGGTAAGAATCCTCCACGTGTTGCCCTAACTTCAATTTTAGTAAAAGATTTTTTAAATAAAAAATGGAACTGGGAAAAGCCAATTGTAGTTTCTCCACCTGATATTGATGATAAAGATGCAGTTATATTTCCAGAAAAATACAAAGGTAAATACATAATAGTTCATAGAGTGGGGGAAGATATTGATTTATCACTAACTTCAACTCTGAATTTTAAAGAAAATGAGTGGCTTGAGGAGTACAGGTGGCTGTTTGTAAGAAAAGGATGGTGGGATAGTAAAAAAGTTGGAGCAGCTGCGCCTCCAATAAAGACAAAAGAAGGATTTGTGATGTTGTATCATGGAGTATCTGATGATAATATTTATCGCGTGGGCGCAGTGTTGTTGGATCTTAAAAATCCAATTAAAATTATTGGGCGAACTAACAATCCAATTCTAGAGCCAGAAGTTGATTACGAGAAAGATGGACAGGTTAAAAATGTAGTTTTCCCTTGTGGAGCGGTACTTTTAAATGAAACTTTATTTGTTTATTATGGGGCAGGAGATAGCGTAGTTGGAATTGCTACAATAGATATAAATAAACTCTTAAAGGTTTTAAAGGTGTGTAAATGTTAGAAATGATTTAAAGTAAAAAACATGGCGAATTCTAAAAACAAAGGTGAGAAAAAGTCAAAGGTTGTAGTTGCAGTTTCAGGAGGTTTTGACCCGATTCATATTGGTCACATTAGATTATTTAAAGAGGCAAAAAAACTTGGAGATGAGCTTGTTGTTATTTTAAATAACGACAATTGGTTAAGAGCAAAAAAAGGTTATGTTTTTATGCCAGAGGATGAGCGTAAGGAAGTTATTGAGTCTATAAAATATGTTGATAGAGTGATTTTAACAAAGCATGAACCAAATCCCAAAGATATGAGTGTTTGCCGTGAGTTAGAAGAGTTAAAACCCCACATTTTTGCTAATGGTGGTGATAGGTTTAAAAATAATATTCCAGAAGTTGAAACTTGTGAGAAGATTGGTTGTAAAATGGTTTTTGATGTAGGAGAGGGTGGTAAAGTTCAATCGAGTTCTTGGTTAGTGAATAAATGTAAGATATTATTTAAAGCAGATGAATACGCGGATCTACTATTAAATAAAAAAGTTATTATATTTGACTTAGACGGAACACTTACAGAAAGTAAATCTTATCTTGATACAGAAATGGCCAGTCTTCTTTGTGAATTGCTTGAGAGAAGAATTGTTGCGATAATTGGCGGCGGTAATTATAATCAATTCAAAGAACAACTTCTAAAAAAATTAAATTGCGCCTCAAAAAATCTTAAAAATCTTTTTATTCTTCCAACATCTGGTTCTAAAATGTATAAATTCTCAAATGGAAAGTGGAAAATTGTTTACAAAAAAGTTTTAACTTCAGAAGAAAAAAGTTATATTATTTCTGCTTTAAAAAAGGCTTTGGAAGAAGTTGGCTATAAAAAACCTAAAAAAACTTATGGCAAATTAATAGAAGATAGAGAAAGCCAGATAACATTTTCAGCCTTAGGGCAAAAAGCTCCTTTGTGGGCGAAAGAAGAGTGGCACAAAGAACACGACATACGCCCAAAGTTAAAATCTGTTTTAGAAAAATACTTGCCTGATTTTGAGATCCGCATTGGCGGGCTTACTTCAATAGATATTACAAAAAAAGGCATAGACAAAGCCTATGGCATTGAGCAAATTTCTAAGATATTATCAATTCCCGTAAAAGATATGGTTTATATTGGTGATGCTTTGTTTGAAGGTGGAAATGATTCTGCTGTATTTAAAACAAAAATTGATACCGTGCAAATTTTAGGCCCAGATGAAGTTAAATGTTTGCTCTACAGATTTTTTAAAAAGTTAAAAGAATAATTAAAATAAATTATACCTATTGGATTAAATATTTACAAAAATACATTAGAAAAAGTTAAAAAAATCTGATTTTTTCATTAAAATTTGCAAAGAAAAATAAAGTAGTTGATGATTTTTTAATGTTGTTATTTATCATCAGAGAATTATAAGTTTTTGATATCTTAAAAAAAGATAATGGAGAATTAGAAATTTTTGAAGGTTATATATTTTCAGCATAATAGTTTTTTAGGTCATCAACAAATACTGAGGTTAATGAAGATGAAGTTAAACCCTTCTTTTAAATTTTAGGTGCGCCAGTTTGGTTTGTTGGTTTTTTAGAAGGTTTTGCAGAAGCCTTAAATAATATTTTAAAAATTTTTTCAGGTAGATTAGCAGATTACCTTAATCGAAGAAAAATTTTAGCAGTTTTTGGTTATTCAATTTCAGCTTCAACAAGATTTTTTCTTTATTTAGTCAATAGTTTTTGGCAAGTTTTTAGTTTGAGAGTTTTAGATAGAGTAGTGAAAGGTTTGCGCGATGCTCCAAGAGATGCTTTAATTTATTTATCTTCAGAAAAAGAAGAATTAAATAAATCATACAATTTCCAGCGTGCTTTTGATACAATTGGAGCAATTTTAGGACCATTGGTTGGCTTTATTCTTTTGAATTATTTTTTAGGTTTAAATTACAGATTATTATTTTTAATCGCTTCACTTTTAGGCTTTTTAGCAATTTTAACTTTTGTTTTTGTTGAAGATAAGAAAGACAATTATTCAAAAAATAAAAAGTTTATCCTCAATTTAAAAATTTTTCCATCAAATTTAAGACTTTATCTTCTTTCATTCTTTTTATTTTCTTTAGGTTATTTTTCTCTTTCACTTGTTTTTTTAAGAATTCAAACAATTGATTCAAGTTTAAAAACACTACCACTTTTTTATTTTATCTTTAATTTATTTTTTGTTATTTTCGCTTTTACAATAGGTAAAAATATCTCACAAGAATATTTAGCCACAGCTCAAGGTACTTTAAATTCTTTATATGGTTTTGGCCAACTTTTTGGTGGTTTAATTGGCGGTTTAATTTGGACAAAACTAAATTTTACTTATGCTTTTCTTTACGGAGGTTTTTTAATTTCCATTGCTTTAATATTTCTTCACCTTGCTTTTAGAAAATAAATTAGAAACTTGACAATGGTTATTTTGTGCTATAATATATTTGAATAAATATTCAAATGAAAAAGATAAAAAATATTCAAAAAATTAAAAAAGAATTAGAGAATAAAAAGGAATTAGTAAGATGTGCTAAAGAATTTGGAATTTTGGGAGATTTAAATAGATTAAAAATTTGTTATTTATTGTGTAAGCATAAAGAACTTTCTGTTAGTGAAATTGCTGAAATTTTAGGAGTTTCAGTTTCAGCTGTCTCCCATACCTTAAAAAAACTAAAAGAAATCAATTTAGTTAAATCAAGAAAAATAATGAAAAATGTTTATTATCGTATAAATCCCAAGCCGGTAATTAAATTAATTGAAAAATGAAATACGACTTAATAATAATTGGAGCAGGGTCAGGAGGTTTTGCTGCCGCAATTCAAGCTAATGAACTTGGAGCTAAAACTTTATTAATTAATTCAGGATTGCCACTTGGAGGAACTTGCGTTAATGTTGGTTGCGTACCATCAAAATTTTTGATTCATAAAGCAAAAATAAATGTTTTAAAAAATAATTCTTTAAATTTCGCTAAAGTTATTGAAGAAGAATTGAATTTAGTTAATGAATTAAGAAAAGAAAAATATGAAGAGGTCTTGAAAAATTTAAAGAATGTTGATTTTATTGAAGGAAAAGCAAAGTTTGTGAGTGAGAATGAAATAGAAATTAATGGTCAGAGATTTCAAGCTGAAAAATTTATTATTGCTAATGGTTCAACTGCTAATGTTCCTGAAATTAAAAATATCGAAAATGTTGGTTATTTAAATCATATAACTGCTCTACAAAATAAAAATTTGCCTAAAAGTATCGTTGTTATTGGTGCTGGGCCTGTAGGATTGGAGTTTGCTCAGATATATTCAAGATTTGGAAGCAAAGTTACGATTTTACAAAAAGGTAATTCAATTTTTCCTTCTGGAGAAAAAGAATTAACTCAAAGATTAAAAGAAATTTTAGAAAGAGAAGGAATTGAAATTAAATTAAATGTTGATGTAAGGGAAGTAAGAAAAGAAGGCAATGAAAAAGTTGTGAAATATTTAATTAACGGTAAAGAACAAGAAATTAAAGCTGAAGAAATTTTATTGGCTGCTGGTAAAACTCCTAATACCCAAGAATTAGATTTAGAAAAAGCAAAAGTTAAAATTAATGAAAGAAAAGCAATAATTACTAATGAATTTCTACAAACAACTAATGACAACATTTATGCTATTGGTGATGTTAATGATAAACCTTTAAGACTTGAAACAACTGCAGCTAAAGAAGGGACAATTGCTGTTTTAAATGCTTTAGAAAATAAAAAAATAAAAATTGATTACAATTCAGTGCCTTATACAATTTTCACTGATCCAGAATTAGCTGGCATTGGTTTTACTGAAGAAAGGCAATTAAAAGAATTGAATGTTTGCGCTTGTCGAGTTCTGGAATTAAAATTTGTGCCCAAAGCAAGAATAATTAAAGAAACTGAAGGTTTAATAAAAATGCTAATTAATCCAAAAACAAAAGAAATAACCGGCATTCATCTTTTAGCACCTTTTGCCAGTGAAATTATCAATCAAGGAATTTGGCTGGTTAAAAATAAAATAACAATTGATGAAGTTATTAATTCAATGCCTGTTTTTCCAACAATTTCCGAAGCAATCAAACTTTGTGCTTTAAGTTTTTACAAAAATGTTGCCAAAATTAGTTGTTGCATTTAACCACGGATCTATGCGGATTTGAAACTGATAATCACGGATATATCGGATAAATAAACGGATTAAACGGATTAAACGGCTAACAACGGATCTATGCGGATAAATAAACGGATTTATATCTATCCGTGTAAACCCGTGATAAAAGCAATGAAAATATCTATTTATCCGTATGTATCCGTTTATATTTATCCGTGTAAATCCGTGGTAAGGCAATGGAAATAATTGAAGCAATAAAATTAATTTTTGTAAAGGAGAAAAGAAAATGGTTGTATATCTTTGGTTTTATTGTTTTAACTTTAATTTTTATTTTTCTTTTTGCTGAACTTCAAGTTTTATTAACTATTGAGCCAGATAATATTTTTATGTATTTTCAAATTTGGCGCTTAAAAGATTGGCTAATGATAATAACTCTTTCTATTTTAATATCACTTAATTTTGTGTTTTTTATTTATTTTTTAACACGCAGGCAAGCGCAAACAATTATTCAATCAACTTCAACAACTCTTCTTGGCACTTTATCAGCAATTTTTTCAGGAATTTTAGCAACTGCTCTATGTTCTTCCTGCTTAGTGGCCCTATTCAGCCTTTTAGGAATCAGCTTTGCTTCAGGAATTTTACTTTTAAAATACAGATTTTGGATTTTTATTGTTTCAATCCTTTTCCTTTTAATCTCTCTCCACCTTACCTCAAAAAAGATAAATAAAACTTGCGAATGTTAAAATAAATTGTTTTAGTTCAATTGGATTTTTAAAAATATATCTATTACTATTTATTAATTAACTATGTTTTTATTTTCTTGAGATAAGATAAATTTTAAATAAAGTTTATTATAGCTTTTTATTTATTAAATATTAAAATATAATTAAAATATGATAATTAATGGAGATGCCGAAAAAAGGAGAAAAAATTAACAAAGAAAATTACGAAATAATTACCGACAGTCTTTGGATTTTTGATGAACGAGATAAAAGTTTTGGACATTCAGGATGGTACCATGGTAATTTTATTCCACAAATACCAAGACAATTAATTTTAAGATTTACTCATGAAGGCGATGTTGTTGTAGACCCATTTTTAGGTAGCGGTACGTCTCTTATAGAATGTGTTAAATTGAAAAGGAACGGAATAGGCGTAGAACTTGTACCCAAAGTAGCAAAGTTAGCACAAACCAATATACAAAAAATTTTAAAAAACTTATTCCAAAACACAAATAACAATTTATTTTATGAGGTAATTACAGGAGATAGTACAAATAAAAATACTTTAGATTCAGTTAAGAATATATTACTTAATAAAAATAAAAAATATGTTCAATTAGTTATAATGCATCCTCCTTATCATGATATTATTAAATTTAGTAATTTACCAGAAGATTTAAGTAATACAAAGGATATAAGTGAATTTCTTGATAAATTTTCTCAATCTGTAAATTTATTTTTGGAAATTTTACAATCTCAGGGACATTTATGTGTAGTAATAGGCGACAAATATTCAAAAGGCGAGTGGGTGCCTTTAGGCTTTCTTGTTATGGATAGAATAAGGAATGATTTTAAAAAGCAATTAGTTTTGAAAAGTATAATAGTTAAAAATATCGTGAATAACAGAGGGAAAAGAAATCAAGAAAATTTATGGCGATATAGAGCATTAAAGGGCGGTTTTTATATTTTTAGACATGAATATATATTAATTTTTAAGAAGATACAATGAATAAAAAAATTTTATCATTAAAACTTGATTGTCTTAGTAAAGAAGACTTGATTAATTTATTAAATTATTTATCTTTAGAAGGTTATAAAAATCTAAGTAAAGCAGATTTGATAAGAAAAATTTTGGAAAGTACAGCTAACGAAGAATCTATAAATAAATTTATTAAAGAACAATATAATTTAAGAACTGAATCAATTGACATAGAGAAAATTAAGAAAGAAATTAAAAAAGTTAGAAATATAAAATGGGGAGTTGTTCAAGGAGAATTAGATAGAAAAATTCAAACAGAGTTGGTTAGAAAAACTTATTCATATAATCAATTAATAAGTAGAATAAAAACTAATCTTTATAATGAAGTTAAAGGATATGTTATAGCTTCTTGGTATAACTACTGGACGACTTTCATTATAGAAAATTTTATTGCTAAACATGAAAAAGTTGTTCCTACACTTAAACCAGTCAAGGGAATAGATTTATTTTGGAAAGAAGTACCTTTTGATTTGAAAATAACATATTTACCTAAAAATTATTGGGAAAGTAATTTATCCACAAAAGATGTAAAAAAAGAAATAATAAAATGGCTTTATGAAAATCAAGGGGCGCAAAGATTTGGTAGTGAAAATAGACTATTTATTGTGCTTCATAACAAAAATAATCCAGAAAAGTCTTGGGAGCTTAAAAGAGATTTTGATTCAATATTTATGGAGCTGGATAGATATTTAAAAGAAGAGGTCATAGATGAACAGGAAGATCTTATAATATTCAAATTTAGAAGAAAGACCTATTCAGCGATAGGTAAATTATGTTTAATTATTAAATAATAATTAAAGCAGAAAAACAAAAACTATGATCAAGCTCAAAAGAATTTACAACAAACCAGAAAGAGATGATGGATTTAGAATTTTAGTTGACAGGCTTTGGCCAAGGGGAGTTTCAAAACAAAAAGCAAAAGTTGATTTATGGCTAAAAGATATTGCTCCAAGTGATGAATTGAGAAAATGGTTTGGTCATAAAAAAGAAAGATGGCAAGAATTCAAAAAGAAATACAAACAAGAACTAAAAGAAAAGAAAGATTTAATTAACCAAATCAAAGAATTAGAAAAGAAACACAAAACAATCACTCTCCTTTTTTCAGCCAAAGACACTAAATACAATAATGCAGTTGTTTTAAAAGAAGCGATTGAAAAATAAATTTATTTTTACTCTAATTTATCTATCTTTTTCATCACTCAACGCCGGCACCCCTCACTCACACGGTACACAATGTTTCTTCTCAAGTTCCATATTGTTATTATATAATAAATATTAAAAGAAAGCAAAGTAAATAATCAGTTAAATTAAGAGAATTAAAATATAATTAAATTATGAAAGCAACTCAGACTATAGGAAAACAAGGAGAACTAATGGTCATTGGTGAACTTTTAAAAAGAGGCTTTGATGTTTATTTGCCGGCAGTAGATATAGGTGGTATTGATTGTATTATTAAAACCGATTCAGGCTATAAAGAAATTCAAATAAAAACAAGAGAAGAAGCTCAAGTTTTACTTTTTGATGTTAAAGAATTTACTCCGCGTGAAAATTTTTTTATTATATGTTACAACTTAAAAGAACCTGATGTTTTCTGGGTAATTCCGTCAAAAGTTTTTAAAGAAAAATCTCAATACTTAAAAAAGCAAGGTAGATATAGATTAATTCTTGGCGATGAAGATTCTAAAATGCGTCGCGAACTCCATATTTATAGAAATAACTTTTTTCAGCTTAAAGAAGGATCAAAAGAAGGAGAAAAAGAACTTAAAAATTTATCTAAAAAAATTAGAAAAACTGGCTGGCAGTATCTAAAAGAAAAATACCCAACCCTCGACGCAATAGATAAAAAAATAAAAGAAGCAAAAGAAAAAGGTTACAGCCAAGGATATATAAAAGTTTTAGAAAATTTAAGAAAATATAAAGAGAGGCATAAATAATTTTAAAAATATGCAAAATTTATATGAAGATTTGAAAAAATTGTTAAGCAAGGACGAACGACTTATTAGTGAAGTCGAACTTTTGAAGAATAAAATTATTGAGCTTGCTTTAAAGTTGGACAAGAATTTAATAAAGCTTCTTTTGTCTGACGAAAAGATGAAAGAAGTGTTTTTTGTTGATGTAGAAGGGGCTTTAATTTTTGATAAAGATAAATTTATAAAATTTGTTTCCAATAAACAATTTTTGCCGGATTCTTATACTGCTTTTAAAAATAAAATTGGTTTAGTTGATGAAAAAGGAGAATTTATAAGCGAGAAGAAAGAAGTAGTTTTGTCTTGGCCTTATAAAGATTGTGTTTTGGAAGGCGGAATGACCAAAGAAGACCAAAAACGAGATGAAATTTTCTGGAATGAAACTTTAGCGCCGGATGAAATAACACGCCTTTTAGACCCAAAAGTTTTTACCAACGCAAAAAGAATTGATGCAACAGGAGAACATAAATTTGACGGATTTAGAACTGATGAGAAGGGAGACATAAAAGATAACTTGATTATCAAAGGCAATAACCTTTTAGTCCTTCACTCTCTCAAAAAACGTTTTGCCGGAAAAGTAAAACTGATATTTATAGATCCTCCATATTATTTTCATGAAAATAAAAGTGAAGACACATTTAATTATAACACTAATTTTAAATTA